>NZ_JALLAL010000021.1:0-47703 GCF_023062615.1 Brachybacterium sp. Marseille-Q7125
GCTCGGCCTGCTTTCTACGACGCTCAGCGCGCTCCTCGGCGCTCATCTTCGGCATGGCGTCAATCGTCACAGTGTGTCTCCTTCAGGGGGTGGTGCCACACCCCTTACACACACCATTTGACAGGCCTTCGGGATTCTCTTCACGGTACTTGTTCACCCAGTTCCCGAGGGTGCCGGGAATGATCCCCAGCTCGCCAGCGACCTCGACGATCGGCCGGTCGGACTGGATCACCAGCTGGACTGCCTCGGCCTTGAACTGGGGACTGAACTTACGCCTGGATCTTCCTGCCATGTCCTTGATCCTTCCTCATAGAAGACTGTCCAAGAACCTTGGTACACCCCAGCCCCAACATCGCCTTTGCTGTCACGGATCTCCAGGACCGCCGCAGGGAGGTGGACATCACCGAGTCCACCACGGCGAACTCGCGGCCCCTGCAGCTGCCGGCCCCATCGGCGTGGACAGCCAGGAACCGGTCTCCTTTCCGCTGTTCACCCTGCGTGACGTCGAGTTCCTGCGGTTGAACGGCACCGAGTTCCACGTCGTCGTGGACTCTCAGAGCATCGTGCTGGCGCCGTTCCCGGTGCCGCTGCCGATGCAGGGCCAGCGGCGGTCCTTCTCGAAATACAGCGAGCACGCGGACCTCATGGAGGTCTTCCCCGCAGGAATCGACCAGCTCCCGCGCATCGCCATTGCCGAGGGCACGGATGTCCATCGCGAAGGCCCGACCGCGTATCTCTTCGCCGGTGACGCCCTCGAACGCATCGCCGTGGGGGAGACCGAGGTGGTCAATCGCTTCACGACGTTCGGCACCTGGCCGAAGAAGTACAGCTACCGCGCCGAGATCGACCTTCAGCCCGGCGCGAACGCGGCTGCCTGGCACAATGCCTCCGCCGATGCCACCGGATCGGACGCCACCGAGTGAACGCGCTGTGCCACCGAGTGAACGCGCTGCGGCGGCGCATCACAGCGCGTTCAGGAACTCCTCAATGCTGCGCCGGTACAGCTCCGCATCGTCCCGGTGGATCTGCGCATGCTCGGCCTCCTCAGAGGTCACCAGCTGCTTATCCGCATGGGGCACAGCATCGTAGAGCGTCTGCCCCATCGGCGGGGGAGTGACCTCATCGGCCATCGTGCGCAGCACCAGCGTCGGCCGCGACGTCTTCGCGAGCCACGGCGTGACCTCCGCCTCGCCCAGCCACCAGCCGTGCTCGATCCGGTTCATGACCGTGCCGACGGCCATCATGTAGCCCACCGGGATCCCCTGCTCGGCCTGGACCTCCTGCAGCACCTGCTCGATGAACACGCGCCCGTTGGCGACCGGGCAGTCCAGGATCAGCGCATCGATCCGCGACGCATCCCGCCCCAGGGCGATCCCGGCAGATGGCCCGCCGTAGGACTCGCCCCACAGCACCAGCAGCTGCCCCTCCTCCAGCCGCTCATCCACCTGCGTGACCACGTCGAGGATGTCGTAGGACTCGAGCACCCCGAATGAATTGGTGGGTGCCGTGTTGTCCCCGGAGTTGCGCTGGGCCAGGGCTGCCACATCGAAACCAGCCTCGAGGAACATCTGGGCCGGGCGCATCACCGTCTCCTTCGTACCGCCCATGCCGTGGACCATCACCACCGTCCCGCGCGCGGGCTGGTTGGGTGCGCAGCTCGAGCACCGGGATCGCGTGGTCAAACCGGGTGGAGGAAACCTCGCTGCGGGTGAGCTCATAGGTCTGTGCCAGGCGGTCCACGTCCGGCACGAACGGTTCACGGTTCGCGAGCGTCTCCTCCCGCGTCATGTTCTGCGCGGCGCCCTGGGCCACCAGGTGACCCATATAGCCCGAGAAACCGACCACGGCGAGCAGCACCAGGTTCGCCGTCCCCACGCCAATGCGGGCCAGCACCCGGCGCCATCGCCGCGGGGTCCGGCCAGTGGATCTCGCCCCCCGCCGCCATGACCGCAGCGTACTGGACGATCGCCCGTCTGAGCAGAGCTGACGTCCCGACAGTGCCCCGCCAGCGACCCTCTGGCGCCCAGTGGGGACCGTGAGCCGGAGCGGTTTACCGCAGCGGCGCGCTGATGTCCACCGAGAGAAAACCCCGCCGGAACCTCACCGCATCCAGCACCAGCACTTCCCCGGGCCGGCCCGGATTGCGCAGATGCACATGCCCGGACCGCGGATCCGCTCCCACCACGGCGAACACATGATTGCGGGGGAGCGGGCCGACGGGGCTCGCCACCAATGGGCTCAGCGGATGCGTAGAGGCGAAGATCGCTCGCTGCTCGCCGCGCCAGCTGATGATCTCCTGCGCCGAGGGCAGGCGCAGCATGGAGCGCACCCGCTGCCCGGTCAGCACCTCCAGCCCGAACCGGCCGAAGCCGGACTGCAGGAAGCGGTAGCCGCCGGCCACATGCTGCGCGATGGCCTTCTCGAGCGCTCCCACCCAGCCGGGGTTCGCGCCATCCCGTCGGCCGTGCAGCCAGCGCCCCTGCTCATCGACCGGATACCGGCGTTCAACCCGGATCGGTTCCGCGACGGTCGGCAGCTGCACGAGCACGCCCCCATCGGCGTCCTCCTCGAGCATCGCCCGCAGACGCTCCGGGGCGGTCTCATGGACCGCAAGCAGCGCGGCCATCACCCAGCAGTCCCCGAGCTGCCCCTGACGGGGCCGACGCAGCACCGCGGGCGCGAGCGGTCCGGTATCCACCCGCAGACGCACGGCACGCGCCCGCCCGATGGGGGCGAGCGCGTGCAGGGTGCGGCGCCAGGTCCGCACGCGGGGGCGGTCCATGCTCATCGCGCTGGGCTCCTCACAGCCATCGCCCCCGGTGCGTTCAGTCGGTCAGTGCTGCTCGGCCGGGACGATCTTCTGGCCGGTGCGCTCCATGACCTTCGCGAACCAGTCCTGGGTGACGTCGAAGGACTTGTGACCGGCGATGCGCTCGAACTCGATCGCGCGCAGCACATTGCCGTTGCCCTCGTCGTGGCCGATCACGCCGGAACCACCCTCGAGGGACACCTGCACCGCCAGGTCCGTCATGGACTTGATGAGTCGCAGATCCTCCGGGTTCGCCTTCGCGGAGCGGGAGAAGTATCCGGACTTCTGCACCATGACCTTCTCTGCGCCGAGCTTCTCAGCGAACTGCTTGGCGAACCACTGGCCGGGGTTGATGGTGTCGATCTTGACGTGGCCGAAGGGATCCTTGGGGACCTCCTCACCGCGGGCTTCCATCTCGGCGACGATCTCCGGGATCCCCGCGCCCTCGGACAGGAAGATGTTCACGCAGCCGACCTCGTCCATGACCTTCTTCAGACGCTCGGCCTCGGCATCGATATCGAGCTTCAGCTCCGGCAGGAACACGGCGTGGAGGTCCCACCGCTCGGCGCGGTGGCCGATCCCCGGCAGCCACTCCTGCTGAGCGTGCCACTGCTGGTAGTACTCGGCCGCCTGCGCGGTGAGGTAGCCGCACGCCCGGCCCATGACTTCGTGGACGATCAGCATCCGCGGGTTCGAGCCGTGCTCAGCGATGATGTTCTGCGCGAAGACGCTCGTCTGCTCCGCGGCGGACATCGCCCCCAGGGACTGGCGGATCGGCACGATGTCGTTGTCGATCGTCTTGGGCAGACCCACCACATGCAGGTCGTAGTCGTTCTCGTGCAGGTACTTCGCCAGATCCGCGGCGGTGGTGTTGGTGTCATCGCCACCGATAGTGTGCAGCACGTCCACGCCGTCGGCCTTGAGGCGGTCCGCGGCGACCTCCAGGGCGTTCTGCCCCTCCTGGATCAGGCCGCGCTCGACGAGGTCCTTGGTGTTGGTGAGCTTCACGCGCGAATTGCCGATGGGGGAGCCGCCGTAGTTGTGCAGCAGGCCCGCCTTGGCGCGCACCTCGTCATCCACCACGATCTTCTCGCCGGACAGCAGGCCCCAGTAGCCGTGCCTGTAGGCGATGATCTCCACGTCCGGCACCAGCTCGGTGTAGCGCTCGATGAGGCCGCCGACGGCGGAGGACAGGCACGGGGCATAGCCACCGGCGGTCAGCAGGGCGACGCGCTTGACGGTCATCAGGATGGGATCCCTTCACGATGGGGTTTCGGTCGCGTCGAGTCTAGCGATCCCCACCTGGGCGTCGCCGAGGCGCTCAGTCCCGACCGCGCAGTGCCTCCAGCACGTCCTCATGCAGCAGGGAGTTAGTGGCCAGCGCATTGCCGCCGAACGGGCCGTCCTCGCCCTCGAGCGAGGTGAAACGCCCTCCGGCCTCGGTGACGATTGGGGCCAGCGCCGCCATGTCGTGGAGGTTGAGCTCCGGCTCGCAGGCCACATCCACGGCGCCCTCCGCCACGAGCATGTAGGACCAGAAGTCGCCGTAGGCGCGGGTGCGCCAGAACCGCTGCATGAGGTTCAGCATCTGCGGCAGCTGCTCGCGGTCCGCCCAGCCGTGCAGGGAGGAGTAGGACAGCGAGGCCTCCTCGAGGGTGGAGACCTGGGAGACGTGCAGTCGGGTCGCGCTGCTCAGTCGCGAGCCGGTCCAGGCGCCGCCCTCTTCCGCCGCCCACCAGCGCCGGTTCAGCGCTGGCGCGGAGACCAGCCCCACGACGGTTCGCCCCTCCTCGACAAGGCCGATGAGTGTGGCCCACACCGGCACGCCCCGCACGAAGTTGGCGGTCCCGTCGATGGGGTCGATGATCCACTGGCGGGCTGCGCTGCCGGTGGTGCCGAACTCCTCGCCGATCACCTGGTCCCGTGAGCGGGAGCGCTGCAGCTGGGAGCGGATCATCTGCTCGGCGGCACGGTCGGCATCGGTGACCTCGGTCAGGTCCGGTTTGGTGGAGACCTCGAGATCCTGGGCCTTGAAGCGGCTCATGGTGTGCTGATCCACAGCATCGGCGAGCACATGGGCAAGGCGCAGGTCATCGGCGAAACGAGAGGGCATGACCCCTACAGTAGGCGCTCGCGGGTCGTGTCGGCGGGTACCACGCCCGGCGCGCCTGCGCCGCATAGGCCGACATGCTCTGCAGCCCCCGACGGCTCGCAGCCCCGTCACCCCGCAGGCTCGCACAGCTCGCAGGTTCACGCGTCCTAGAGGCTCACACGTCCCAGGGGTCGTTCGCGCGCAGCACCGTGGCCAGGCGCCGATACGACTCCAGCCGCGCGGACCCCGCGCTGCCGGCCTCCCCGGCGGCCACCAGCTCATCCAGCGCGCAATCCGGGCCATCCGCCAGATGCGTGCAGCCGCGCGGACACTGCTCCGCCAGCGGCGCCAGATCCGCGAAGGCTTCCAGCAGATCCTCGGGATCCACATGCCCCAGCCCGAAGGAGCGCACCCCCGGGGTGTCGATCACCCAGCCGCCGCCGGGCAGCTGCATCGCCAGAGCCGATGAGGAGGTGTGCCGTCCCCGGCCCGTGACGTCGTTGACCTGACCCGTGGCGCGATCCGCGCCGGGCACCAGGGCGTTCAGCAGCGTGGACTTGCCCACCCCGGAATGGCCGATGAGCACGCTCACCCGCCCGGTCAGGTGCTCGCGCAGCTGATCGAGGCCCGCGATCTGCTCCGTGCCATCGGCGGTGATCATGCGGCGGGTCTGCACGTGCTCCAATCCCAGGGGGGCATAGGAGGACAGGAACGGCTCAGGGTCGCGCAGATCCGTCTTGGTCAGCGCCAGCAGCGCCTCGATGCCCGAGACGGATGCTGCCACCAGGCAGCGGTCGATCATGCCGCCGCGCGGCTCGGGGGCGGCCACGGCCGTCACCAGGACCATGAGGTCCACATTCGCGACCAGCGGCCGTTCCGTCGCATCGTCGTCATCGGCGCTGCGACGCAGGAAGGAGGAGCGCTCTGCGATCCGCACGATCCGTGCCAGGCTGCCGTCGCGCCCCGAGGTGTCGCCCACCAGGCCCACGAGGTCGCCGGGGACGATGGGGGAGCGGCCCAGCTCACGGGCGCGCATCGCGGTGACCGCCCGCTCCTGCTCGGTGCCGGCGTCCACGATCGTGCGCCAGCGGCCCCGGTCCACGGAGATCACCCGCGCAGTGATCGCATCCTCATGCCGAGGGCGGTCCTTGGTGCGCGGACGGGAACCGCGACGATTCGGGCGGATGCGCACATCCGATTCGTCGTAGTCCCGCAGCGGGCGCCTCACGCCGACTCCACCCCATCATCGGGGGCCGCTTCGGGATGCAGCATCGACAGCCACATCCCCACGAAGTCCGGGAGGGTCTTCTGCGTGGTGCCCACATCGACGATCTGCATCCCGGGCACGCGCAGACCGATGATCGCCCCGGCGGTGGCCATGCGGTGATCCTCATAGGTCTCGAACACGCTGCCGCGCAGCGGACCGGGCACGATCTCCAGCCCGTCGGGAAGCTCCCGGGTCTGCGCCCCCACCTTCGTCAGCTCGGTGGCCAGGGCCTTCAGACGATCCGTCTCGTGTCCGCGCAGATGCGCCACCCCCGTCAGGCGGGAGGGGGAGTCCGCCAGGGCGCACAGCGCCGCGATGGTGGGGACCAGCTCGCCGACGGCCGACATGTCGGCGTCGATCCCGCGGATCGTGCCGGTGCCGCGCACGCACAGCTCGTCATCTTCTCGCAACACCTCGGCGCCCATCCGCGTGAGCAGCTCGCGGTAGGAGTCCCCGGGCTGGGTGGTGGATTCGGGCCAGTCGGCGATTGCGATGGTCCCGCCGGTGACCACGGCCGCGGCGAGGAACGCCCCAGCATTGGACAGGTCCGGTTCGATCGTCACCTGCCCGCCGCTGATCGGCCCGCGGGCCACGCGCCAGGTGTGTCGGCCCTGGTCATCGCGGCCGTGCTCGACCTGCACGCCCGCGGTGCGCAGCGTCTCCACGGTCATCTCCACATGCGGCAGCGAGGGCAGGGTCTCACCCACGTGCACGAGCTCCACATCCTGCTCCGCCCGCGCCGCGACCAGCAGCACATTGGAGAGGAACTGGCTGGACTCGGAGGCGTCCACCTCGATCCGGCCCCCGGGCAGCCGCCCGGTGCCGTGCACCGTGATCGGCAGATGACCGGCCTCACCGTGCTCGGTGACCTGGGTGCCCTGCTGCCGCAGCACCGAGATCACCGCGTGCATGGGGCGTACGAGCGCGGCATCATCCCCGGTGATGTGCACCTGCCCGCGATGCAACGCCGCCAGCAGCGACACGAAACGCATCACCGTGCCGGCGAGGCCCGTATGGATCTCCACCGGCGCGGCATCCTCGCCCGACCCCGGCTCGGGCATCGGCTCGACGTGCAGCGCACCGTCGCGGACGGACAGATGCACTCCCAGCCGCTCCAGGGCATCCCGCATCAACCGGGTGTCGCGGGAGGCCAGGGCACCCCGCAGACAGCTGGGCCCATCGGCCACGGCCGCCAACAGCATCCAGCGGGCCGTGAGCGACTTCGACCCCGGAACCCGCACCAGGGCGTCGACCGGCTGGTCGGCGACCGGTGCGTTCCACAGCACCTCCGACGGCACGGCGCTCAGCCGCGCTGGGCGGCCAGCTGCTTCTGGGCGTTGCCGACGGCGCCCTTGGCCTTCTTCTCGAGGTCGCGCTGGGTCTTGGCGGCCTTCTTCTGGGACCGCTCGATGAACTGTTCCGCGCGGTAGCCCAGCGACGGCTTGCCGTCGTGATCCACCGCCGCGAGCAGCACGCCGCCCAGCAGGCCGGCGTCGGTGAGGATCGACTGGATCTCCCCGGTCAGATCCTCGCCCCGCAGCTCCCACACGCGCTTGCGGCCGGCCCAACCCACCGACGTGGTGGCCAGCAGCGTGACCGCCGCCAGGCGCGGGCAGCGGTTCGTGGCGTACATCAGGCCAGCACCCGCGGCGACCACCCCGGTCGCCCGCACGATGGTGCGCATATCCAGGAACGACGGCACCTGCGAGACCCCGGCGAGAGACTTGTCCGCGGCCTCGAAGGCCTGCGGGAACACGTCGATCTGCCGCTCGGGATGCAGGGCGGTGCGCACGCCCTCGAAGACGAAGGGGGCGGCGAGCAGGGGACGGGCGATGCGTCGGACCAGAGCCATGATGTCCTCACGTTCTTGATGATGGGGGCACTGCCGGTGACCGGGAGCGATCCTGGTCACCGCGCACCAGACTACCGCCCAGGGAATGATCCGCGCCCCCGGCACGTTGAACTGGTCGGCGGAGCACGCGATACACGCGATACGAGCCTCGACGCGAGCTGCCGTATCGAGGCGCGCATCGCGCGGGCCCGCCCGGATCATCCCGCCCGGGACCGATCCGTCTCGAGCCCCTCAGGAGTCGCCCATGGCCGCAGCCGTGCTGGAGCGTGAGCCGTCCTGTCCGGATGCCCCGATGAGCCGCGGTGCCGTAGATTCATCGGTGATGAGCACCGATCACACCACCCTCGCCACCGAGGATCCGCTGCGGGCCGACGCAGCAGCGGAGCGCGACGTCGCCGATTTCGACTTCGAGGCCGAGGCCCTCAGCCACCTCGATTCCCTCTACGGCGGCGCCCTGCGGATGACCCGCAATCCGCACGATGCCGAGGACCTCGTGCAGGAGACCTTCGTGAAGGCCTTCCGCGCCCAGGACCGCTTCACGCCGGGGACGAACATGCGCGCCTGGCTGTACCGCATCATGACCAACACCTACATCTCCGCGTACCGCAAGATGGAGCGCCGCCCCAAGGAGTCCTGGACGGACACGGTGGAGGATTGGCAGCTCGCGGAGGTCGCCGGGCACACCAGTCGGGGGCTGCGCTCGGCGGAGAATGAGGCGCTGGACCACCTGCCGGACACCGCCGTCAAGGAGGCGCTCGGCGAGCTGCGCGAGGACTACCGGATGGCGGTGTACCTCGCCGATGTGGAGGGCTTCGCCTACAAAGAGATCGCGGAGATCATGGACACTCCCATCGGGACCGTCATGTCCCGCCTCCACCGCGGCAGGCGCCAGCTGCGCGAGAAGCTCGCCGACTACGCGCGCTCAAGCGGCTTCCTGCGTGAAGCCCCCGATGGGGCAGGGACCGCTGAGACCGACGCGACAGCAGCGACCACCACGACCACCACGGACGCCACGGAGGAGGAGCGATGAGCACGAACCAGGATGCCCCCGCCGGCGACGCCGGGCGTGACCTCCGCTTCGGTCTCCATGAAGCACTGGATGGCGAGCTGCCCCACGAGACCGTGGAGCGCATGCGCCGCCACACCGTGGACTGCCCCGAATGCGCCGAGGAATGGGAGCAGCTGCAGCTGCTCAAGGAGCTGGTGCGACGCAGCTGCGCAGACCGAGCCCCCTCCGCGCTGCGCGACCGCATCGTCCTGCAGTGCCGCAGCGTCACCGTCACGCGCACCGGGGCCGATGGCACCTCCGTGACCGTCACCCGCACCACCACGCGCCGCAGCGGCCCCGCCCGCTGACCGTGCACGCATGACAAGCGGCCCCTCCCAGATGGGAGGGGCCGCTTGTCATGGGCCGGTGCGTCGCACGCGGCGACCACGGTCAGCTGTTGGGGCGCTTACCGCGGTTCGCGCTGTTCTTGCGACGCGCCTTGCGCTTGCGGCCTCGCTTGCTCATCACGCTCTCCTTCCTTCGCCCGGGTAACCCGGCAATTGTGCCATAGGAGCATGCCCGCCTCATGGTCCGCAGCAGGGCCGACGGTTTGCTCGTCACCGAGCTCACACAGCAGTGGGGCGGGTGGTGTGCTGCTCAGGCGGAGGTCCCCAGCCAGGCCCCGAAACCACCGTGCAGCACCAGCCAGGCCATCAGCCCGTAGCCGGTCTGCCCCGGATGGTCCCCGGCAGAGCGCGCCAGGTCGCCCTCCCACTGCTCATGGCCGGTCAGCCCGCCGACGGTGTCCACATAGGGGATGCGGCGCCGGGAGCACACATCCTCGAAGGCCCCGGACAGATCTTGGATCCCGGCGCTCAGCCCCGGATCCCGGCTCGGTGCAGGGCCCACCACGAAAACGGGGATGCGCAGCCGCTCCAGGCCGTCGAGGACCTTGGCGAGGTTCAGGCGCGAGCGGGCCAGGGATACCCCGGCGGCGACATCGGCGCGCCCCATCCCGAGCACCACCTGGTGCTCGATGCTGCCATCGGCCTGTCCGTCCCGGGAGAAGCGGCGCTCCACATCGGCGCTCCACCGCTCGGCGAGTTCCGCGGAGGTCTCCTCCGGCAGCGCCGCGGAGAACACGTCGATGCGGCTGCTGGTGCCCTGCTCGCTGGCCACGGCACGGCCCAACCAGCCAAGGGCACGGGCATCGCCCACACCCGCGAGCAGCTCATCGCCCAGGGCGATGACGCGGATGCGGGATTCCTGGGCCGGGGTGGACGACGTGGGCTGTGACTGCACCGGAACCTCCTGGGCCGGGGATGGGAAGGGCCAACTCTAGACGCGCACGCGGCCCCGGGGCGAACCGGGGCCGCGGCCAGGTCAGTCCGCGAAGGCCTCCTCGAGCAGCGCCTCCTGCTCCTGCTTGTGCGCCTGGTTCGAGCCGGTCGCCGGTGAGGCGGAGGCCGGACGGGCCACCACGTGCAGGGTGCGGCCGACCTGCAGGATGAAGTTCATCGCCATGAAGCTCCAGGCGCCCTGGTTGCGCGGCTCCTCCTGGACCCAGGTCAGCGGCACGTCGCCGTAGGTCTCGAGCACCTGCTGCAGTTGCTCGGTGGGCAGCGGGTACAGCTGCTCGACGCGCACGATCGCGGTATCGGTGATGCCGAGCTTCTCGCGGCGCGCCACCAGATCCCAATACACCTTCCCGGAGGTCAGCAGCACGCGGCGGACATCCTTCGGATCCACCGTGGTATCGGGCAGCACCGGCTCGAAGTGACCGCTCGTGAAGTCCTCGACGGAGCTGACCGCCGCCTTGTTGCGCAGCATCGACTTCGGGGTGAAGACGATCAGCGGCTTGCGCGGCTCGGACAGTGCCTGCCGGCGCAGCAGGTGGAAGTAGCTCGCCGGGGTGGAGGGCATCGCGACGCGCATGTTGTCTTCCGCGCACAGCTGCAGGAAGCGCTCGATGCGGGCGGAGGAGTGGTCCGGCCCCTGGCCCTCGTAGCCGTGCGGCAGCAGCAGCACCACACCGGAGCGCTGGCCCCACTTCTGCTCCGAGGCGGAGATGAACTCGTCGATGATGGTCTGCGCGCCGTTGACGAAGTCGCCGAACTGCGCCTCCCACAGCACGAGCGAGTCGGTGCTCTCCACCGAGTAGCCGTACTCGAAGCCGAGCGCCCCGAACTCCGAGAGCGAGGAGTCGTAGACGTTGAACCGTGCCTGGCCCTCACTGAGGTAGGACAGCGGCGTCCACGTATCGCCGTTCTCGTGGTCGATCAGCACGCTGTGACGCTGCACGAAGGTGCCGCGGCGCGAGTCCTGACCGGCCAGGCGCACGCGCCTGCCCTCCATGAGCAGCGAACCGAAGGCCAGCAGCTCGCCGAAGGCCCAGTCGATATTGCCCTCGGTGGCCATCTGCTCACGGCGCGCCAGAACCTGGGCGAGCTTCGGATGGACGGAGAAGCCCTCGGGAGCCTCGCCGTGCGCGGCGCCGATGCGCTGCAGCACCGCGGCATCCACAGCCGTGGAGACCTCGCGCTGACCGCCCTCGCCCTGCTGGGACTCGGGCAGCTCGAGACCCTGCACGCTCTGCTGCGAGTTCTGCTCGCCCGCCCCCTCGCGAGTGGAGGCGAAGGCCTCATCCAGGTGCTCCTGGAAGTTGCGCACCAGCCCCTCGGTCTCCTCCTCGGTGAGGTCGCCGCGCTCGATCAGCGCCTCCATGTACAGCTTGCGGGTGGAGGGCTTGTCGTTGATCAGGCGGTACATCTCCGGCTGGGTCATCGACGGGTCATCGCCCTCGTTGTGGCCGCGGCGGCGGTAGCAGACCATGTCGATCACGACGTCGCGGTGGAACTTCTGGCGGAACCTGAAGGCGATCTCCGCCACCCGCACGCAGGCCTCGGGATCATCGCCGTTGACGTGGAAGATCGGCAGCTGCGTCGACTTCGCGACGTCCGTGGAGTAGAAGGACGAACGCGAGGAATCCGGCAGCGTGGTGAAGCCGATCTGGTTGTTGATGATCACGTGGATCGTGCCGCCGGTGCGGTAGCCGCGCAGCTCCGAGAGGTTCAACGTCTCGGTGACTACGCCCTGGCCGGCGAAAGCGGCATCGCCGTGCAGCAGCACCGGCAGCACCGGGAACTCCTCCGGCCGCTCCAGGCGATCCTGCTTGGCGCGGGTAATGCCCTCAAGCACCGGGTTCACAGCCTCCAGGTGCGAGGGGTTCGCCGCCAGGTACACCTTCGTGCTCGCGCCGTCGCGCGAGGTGTAGGTGCCCTCGGTGCCCAGGTGGTACTTCACATCCCCCGAGCCGAGCTTCTGACCGTAATTGCCCTCGAACTCCTGGAAGATCTGGCCGTAGCTCTTCCCGGCCAGGTTCGACAGCACGTTCAGACGCCCGCGATGGGACATCCCGATCGCGACCTCGTCCAAGCCCTCCCGGGCGGCTCCGGCGAGCACCGCATCGAGCATCGGGATCACGGACTCGCCGCCCTCGAGGGAGAAGCGCTTCTGGCCCACGAACTTCGTCTGCAGGAAGGTCTCGAAGGCCTCCGCGGCGTTGAGCCGATCCATGATGTGGGTCAGCTCGTCCTTGGAGAACGCGGTGCGCGGCGTCTCCATCTGCTCCTGGATCCAGGCGCGCTCCTCCGGATCGGAGATGTGCATGTACTCCACGCCGATGGTGCGGCAGTACGCATCGCGCAGATGCCCGAGGATCTCCCGCAGGGTCAGCTCCTCGTGACCGCCCAGGCCCCGCGTGGGAAAGGAGCGGTCCAGGTCCCACAGGGTCAGCCCGTAGGTCTCCACATCCAGGTCCGGGTGCGTGCGCACCCGGTACTGCAGCGGATCGGTGTCGGCCATCAGATGCCCGCGCACGCGGAAGGCGTGCATCAGGTCCATCACGCGGGCCAGACGCTCGGATTCGGTGTGCTCGAAGGGGTTGTCCGGCACCCAGCGCACCGGCTGGTACGGCAGGCGCAGGGAGGCGAAGACCCGGTCGTAGAACCCGTCCTTGCCCAGCAGCTTGTCACCCATCGCCTTGAGGAACTCGCCGGAGGCGGCGCCCTGGATGATGCGGTGGTCGTAGGTAGAGGTCAGGGTCATGACCTTGGAGACCGCGAGCTCGGCGAGGGTGGCGGGGCTCGCGCCCTGGAACTGCGCGGGGTAGTCCATCGCACCCACACCCACGATCACGCCCTGGCCCTTCATGAGGCGGGGAATGGAGTGGACGGTGCCGATACCCCCGGGGTTGGTCAGCGACACGGTGGTGTGCGCGAAATCGTCCATCGTCAGCTTGCCGGCCCGGGCCTTCTTGACGACCTCCTCATAGGCGCGCCAGAAGCCGTGGAAGTCGAAGCGCTGCGCCGCCTTGATGTTCGGCACCACCAGGCCGCGCGAGCCGTCCGGGCGAGGCATGTCGATCGCGAGACCGAAGTTGATGTCCTCGCGCTCCAGGAGCAGGGGCTTGCCCTTCTCATCGACGTCGAAGCCGTTGTTCATGTCCCGGATCTCGGTGATCGCCTCGATCATCGCCCAGCCGATCAGGTGGGTGAAGGAGACCTTGCCCAGGCGCTTGCGCTTGAGGTGGTTGTTGATGACCATCCGGTTGTCGAACAGCAGCTTCACCGGCACGTCGCGCACCGAGGTGGCGGTGGGCACGGTGAGGGACTCATCCATGTTGCGCACCACGGCGGCGGCGGGGCCGCGCAGCTTCTGCGGCGTGGGCTCACGCAGCTCCACGGCGGGGATCTGCGCCGTGGTGGTGGGCACCTTCGCCGGGCGGTCCGAGGTGGTGGACACCGACGGCTCCGCCTTAGGGGTCGGCTTCGCGGCGGGCTTCTGCGCCGTCGCAGACTTCTGCGGTGCCGGTGCCGACTTCTCCTTTCGCGGCTCCTCCTGGGAGGCCGAGGCCTTCTGCGGCGTCTGCTCCGGCTTAGCCTGCGGGGCGTCCTCGTTCACGGCAGCGTCTTCCTTCGCGGGATCGGGGGTGCCGGCACTCTTGCCGGAGGAGTTATCGACGGCGGGGGTCGCATCATCGCTCGGCCCACTGTCGGCGAAGTACTCCGCCCAGCTCGGATCGACGCTCGAGGGATCCTGTCGCCACTGGTCGCGGAGCGCGTCCACGAGCCACTGATTCGGGCCGAACTCCGCGTGCTCGGAGTCCTGTGTCTGCTGTGACACTCTGAGATCGCCAGCCTTCTCACGGTCGGGTGATACGGATGAGGTCAGCCTATCCCCACTGCAGGCCCGGCGGGCGCTCCGTGAACGGGACCAAAGGCCCGCAGATTCGTGGGAGACATCACGTCAGGCGGTCACCCTCGCGTCCCTGCCGCATCGGAAGGACAACGCGGATGAGGGAGGAGCGTCCATCGTGGGCGGCCTCGGCCCGCGGGTCATCGGCGACGTCGATCGTCCCGCCATGCAGACCCACTGCCCAGCGCGCGATCGCCAGGCCCAGACCCGTGCCGCCCGAGGAATCCGGGGAGCCGCCCCGCTGGAAACGTTCGAACACCCGCGCGCGATCCTCCCGCGCGATCCCCGGGCCTTCGTCATGCACGTCGATGCGCACCCCGGCGCCCTCCTGCGCGGACGCGGCGCAGACGTGGATGCGGCCGCCGACGGGGGAGTGGCGGGCGGCGTTCTCCAGCAGGTTGTGGATCACCTGGTGGAGTCGCGCAGCATCGGCCTCGACCGTGAGGTCCGGCGGCTCCACCTCGACGATCCAGCGCACATCCCGTCCGCCAGCGGCGAGAGAGGCTGCGTCCACGACTTCGTGCAGGAACGGGGTCAGCTCCACGATCTCCAGATCCAGCTCGATCACCCCCGCATCCAAGCGGGAGAGGTCCAGCAGGTGGTCCACGAGCTGGGAGAGACGCTCCGTTTCGGTCAGGGCCACTTCGAGCGCTGCCGGATCCGGCTCGGTCACCCCGTCCACCAGGTTCTCCAGCTGCGCGCGCAGCCCCGCGACCGGGGTGCGCAGCTCATGGGACACATTGGCCACCAGCTCCCGACGGGTGCGGTCGGTCTGCTCCAGCTCCGCGGCCATGGTGGAGAACGCCGCGGCCAGCTGACCCACTTCGTCACGGCTGGTGGCGCGAACATCGCGGCTGTAGTCCCCGCGGGCCATGGCCCGGGCCGCTGAGGTCATCTCCCGCAGCGGGGAGGTCATCCCGCGCGCCAGCACCTGGGTGGAGACCAGTGCGAGCACTACCACCAGGGGCAGAGCCAGCAGAGGGGCGACTCCGGCGCGGATCGAGATCTGGGTCAGCAGGGCGGCGACCGTCACGCTCACAGCCACGAGCACCCCGAGCTTGACCTTGAAGGAGCGCAGGCGGTCTAGCGGTCGCAGATCTAGCCGATCGGGGACGCGACTGCGCGGTGCGGGCACGGAGCCGCTCACGAGTCCTCGGGCTCGTCCGCGGGCACCTCAAGTGCGTAGCCCACACCGTGGACGGTGCGCACCAGATCGGCGCCGAGCTTGCGGCGCAGCGCCTTGACGTGGGAGTCCACGGTGCGGGTGCCGGTGGCATCCACCCAGTCCCAGACATCGGCCAGCAGCTGCTCCCGGGTCAGGACCGTGCCGGGGGTGCTCGCCAGGCACAGCAGCAGATCGAACTCGGTGGGCGTCAGATGCGCCGGGACGCCCCCGCGCATCACCCGTCGGCCTGCCCGGTCGATCACCAGGTCGCCGATCTGCAGCGCCATCTGCGGTTCCGGCCCGGGAGCGGCCGGGGCGCCGGTGCGGCGCACCCGGCGCAGCAACGCCTTGAGCCGGGCGGCGAGCTCGCGCATCGAGAAGGGCTTGGTCATGTAGTCATCGGCCCCCACCCCGAGGCCCACGAGCATGTCGGTCTCATCGTCCCGGGCGGTCAGCATGAGCACCGGGACCGGGTCCTCGGCCTGGATCCGACGGCATACCTCAAGCCCGTCGAAACCGGGGAGCATGACATCCAGGACCACGACGTCGGGCCGATGCTCGGACACGGTGCGCACACCCGAGGGGCCATCGAGCGCGGTGGCCACATCCCAGCCCTCGGCTGTCAGGCGATCGGCGATGGCCCGGGTGATCGTGGGCTCATCCTCGATGACCACTACGCGCACGGGGGCCGGGGACGAGGAGCTGTGCTGCTCTGTGCTCGACATGGCGCCACTGTAATGCGGACCCTGCGGGACCGCCTGTGAGAGGCGGCGCGAGCGGGGATGCGAGTGCGTCCGATGTGACCCAGTCCCCATCTGGACGCGTCGTTCGTCAAGTCTCGGCCAGTGCCGGGCCCGGTCGGCAAAAACTTGGCAATGAGCGGGTTGACCAGGACGTTGTTCATGAATTTCCGGCGTACGTTGGATCGCGTTGTTCGGCGACGCGTCCTTCCCTGTCCGGCGTCGCGACCGGACGAACGTCATTGCAAGGAAACCGCCGTCGAAACAGGAAGAGGTTGCCCCGTGGCCAATCACCGCGCCGAAGGTCGCGCCGCCGTGCGCAAGCCCCGCTCCGTGGGGGGCACCCACCGTGATTCCTGCGTCCCCGGTGGCGCCGTGAAGGTCGGTGTCGTCGGCGTTCTGGCCACCGCGACCATCGCCGCGCCGCTGGCTGCCGCTGCCGCGGGCGTTGAGGACACTGCTCCGCAGCCCGCCCCCATGGCCCAGCAGGCCCCGCAGGTCGCCCCGCAGGACGCCGCGCCCGTCGCCATTCCGACCGCCGCCAAGGCTGACGCCGAGGTGCGCGATACGGGCTCCGCTGCCAGCCGCTCCGAGGAGCGCACCTCCCCGGCGGAGGAGAAGGAGACGTCCGAGGACGCCGCGCAGGAGCAGGAGGCCGAGGGCACCGGCATCACCGTCGAGGTAGAGGAGCCCGAGCCCGTCGTCGAGCCCGCGGCCGAAGCCGCCGAGAACGGCGAGGGCACCGCTGACGCCAGCACCGCTCCGGCCGCCACCTCCGGGACCGTCCGCCCCGTGCCCGGCCCCATCACCTCCGGCTACGGCTACCGCATCCACCCCATCCTCGGCTACTCCAAGATGCACGAGGGCGTGGACTTCTCCGCCGGGTGCGGCACCCCCGTGCGCTCCGTCCGGGCCGGCACAGTCGTGGCCGTCGAGTACAACGGCGCCTCCGGCAACCGTGTGAAGGTCGACCACGGCAATGGTGAGATCTCCGGCTACTACCATCTCTCCGGCTTCGCCACCTCGGTGGGCGCGACCGTGCAGGCCGGGGACGTCGTCGGCTACGTCGGCTCCACCGGGCGCTCCACCGGCTGCCACCTGCACTTCGCGAAGATGGACGCCAACGGAAACTACTCCAACCCGATGTCCTTCCTGCAGTGACCGCTCCCATCGTCCTGGGAGTCGAATCCTCCTGCGACGAGACCGGCTTCGGGATCGTCTCCGAGGGCCGACTGCTGGGCCAGGGTCTCGCCTCGAGCGCTGCCCAGCACGCTGAGTTCGGCGGTGTCGTCCCCGAGATCGCTGCTCGCGCGCACCTCGATGTGGCGGTGCCCACCCTGCAGGTCGCCCTGGCCGATGCGGGCGTCGAGCTGCGCGACATCACCCACGTCGCCGCGACCTCCGGGCCGGGCCTGGCGACCGCCGTGCACGTCGGCCTCGCGGCGGCGAAGTCCATCGCCTGGTCGCTGGACGTCCCGCTGTACGGGGTGCACCATCTGGCGGGCCATGCCGCTGCCGATGTCCTCGAGCACGGTCCGTTGCCTGAACGCAGCATCGTTCTCATCGTCTCCGGCGGTCACACCTCGATCCTCGCCGTCGGTGACCTCGTGCGTGATCCCATCGAGCACCTGGGCGACACCCTTGATGACGCTGCGGGGGAGGCCTTCGACAAGGTGGCGCGTCTGCTGGGGCTCGGCTATCCGGGCGGCCCGGTGATCTCCCGCGCCGCCGCCGACGGAGATCCCACCTCCTTCAGCTTCCCGCGGGCGATGCTGCGCCCCCAGGATGCCCCGTACACCTTCTCCTTCTCCGGGCTCAAGACCGCGGTGGCCCGCACCGTGGAGACCCTTGAGCGGGCCGGCGAGAGCGTGCCGGTCGCGGACATCGCCGCCTCCTTCGAACAGGCGGTCGTCGATGTGCTGGTCACCAAGGCGCTGCGGGCCGTGCAGGACCGGGGCCTGGACACCCTGATCATCGTCGGCGGGGTGGCCGCGAATGCGCGGCTGCGCGCGCAGGCCCAGGAGCGCTGCGACGCCCTGGGGGTCGACCTGCGCATTCCGCCGCCGCGGCTGTGCACCGACAACGGCGCGATGATCGCGGCCGTCGGGGACCTGCTGGTCCATGCGGGCGCTGACCCCAGCGGCCTGGGGATCGCCGCGGATCCCTCCGCGGTGCTGCACGGCGCGCAGCTGCCGCTGCCGCGGTGAGGTCGCTTACATCCCGCGCCGCACCCGGGCCAGGACCGGCCAGGGCGGCGCGGTGTTGCTAGTCTTATCCGGTCAGCCCCTGTAGCTCAGTGGATAGAGCGTCTGCCTCCGGAGCAGAAGGTCGTAGGTTCGAATCCTGTCGGGGGCGCTGATGGAACAACAGGTCAGCCCCGGTTTTTGCCGGAGCTGACCTGTTTCAGGTTCTGTGCGGGGGTGCCGCGACGCGCTCAGCCGCGCTCGCTGCGCAGGGTCAGCAGACGCTCGAGCACATCGCGTGCCGCCTCGGTGTCCGCCACGCGCAGCGCGGCCGCGGTATCGCCCTCGCCCACCTTGATGCCCAGGTCCTGCTCGCCCAGGCGTGCGAAGACGCTCTCATCGGTGACGTCGTCACCCAGGTAGAGCCATGCATCGGCCGCGCTGGCCCGCGCGAGGGTCTCCACGGCGGCGCCCTTGGAGGTGTGCACCACGGCGAACTCCACGACCTCCTTGCCCGGTGTCACCGTGACCTCCGGCAGGCTGAAGCCGTATTCGAGCGCGGCGTCAGTGGCGTTCAGCCCGCCGCGGCCCTTCGCATTGCGGGTGTGCAGCACCGCGGCGGTGGGCTTGCGCTCCACCTCGGTGCCCGGATGCGCCCGCGCGATCCGCTCCAGATGCGCGGTGACCTGCTCCAGCAGCTCCGCCTTCGCGTCATTCATCGCCAGCGCGGACTGGTCCAGCACCTCTGCCTGCATCCACGGCGGCAGCGCCCCCACCTCCGCCCCATGGGATCCGACGAGCACCACGGAGCTGGGCATGTGGGTGTGCGAGTCCAGATCGGCGAGGGCCCGACCGGACACCAACGCCACCGCGACCGAGGGCAGTCCCGCGAGCTCCCGCAGAGCGGTGAGGCTGCGCTGCTCGGGCTGGACCGCATCGCGGTCGGACACGATCGGGGCGATCACCCCGTCGAAGTCCGAGGCGATCAGCAGGCGCGGAATCCGCGCGAACGCCGCGAGAGACTGCTCGATCTGCTCCGGGCTGCTCAGCTCATCGCCGCTCAGGCGGATCACGGCGGGCCCCTGCTCCTCGGGCCGGCCCGCCTCCTCCAGACGGGACAGGAAGTCATGCGCCCAGGACTGCACATCGTGCTCCATCACCTGGTGGCGCAGGGAGCGCATCGCCCCCTCCTGCTCATCCTCGGGCATCGCCAGCGCCTTGAGGATCGCCGCCTTGAGCTCATCGATGTCATGCGGGTTCACAAGCACCGCGGCCCGCAGCTCATCGGCCGCACCGGCGAACTCGGACAGCACCAGCACGCCCCGCAGATCCGGGCGGGAGGCCACGTACTCCTTCGCCACGAGGTTCATGCCGTCCCGCAGCGCGGTCACGAGCACCACATCGGCGGCCATGAACAGAGCGGTCATATCCCGCCGGTCGAAGGAATGATGCTGATAGGACACGGCCGGGCGCCCGATCGGCGCATGTTCGCCGTTGATGCGCCCCACCGTCAGCTCCACCTCATCGCGCAGCTGCCGGTAGGCCTCCACCCGCTCCCGAGAGGGCGTCGCCACCTGGATCATCACGGTGTCCTGCGGGTCGATCGAGCCGTCGTTGAGTAGCTCGCCCCAGGCCTTGAGGCGATGCCGGATGCCCTTGGTGTAGTCCAGACGATCCACGCCCAGCACCACCTTCTTCGGATCGCCCATGTCGCGGCGCAGCTGAGCGGCGCGCTCGCGGATCTGGGGATCCTCGGTGAGGGCGGAGACCGCGGCGGAGTCGATCGAGATCGGGAAGGTCTGCACGAGCACCTCCCGCATCGGCGCTGCGCCCAGCCCCGGCACCGAGATCGTCATTCCATCCACGTGGTAGCCCAGCAGACGCCGCACCGCAGCCACGAAGTTCAGCGAATCGCTCTCGCGCTGGAAGCCGATGAGGTCCGCCCCCAGCAGGCCGCGCAGAATCGCATTGCGCTTGGGCAGCTGGCTGAACAGCTCCACCGGGGGGAAGGGGATGTGGTTGAAGAAGCCGATGCGCACATCGGAGCGCTCATCCCGGATCATCCGCGGCACCAGCTGCAGCTGGTAGTCGTGCACCCAGATGGTCCCGCCCTGCGCGGTGACCGCCGCGGCCGAGCGGGCGAAGCGCTGATTGGCGCTCAGATAGGCGTCCCACCAGGTGCGATGGAACTCCGGATCCACGATGACATCGTGGTAGAGCGGCCACAGGGTCGCATTGGAGAAACCCTCGTAGTAGCGCTCCACCTCCTCCTGCTCGAGGCGCACCGGGAACAGGCTCATCCCATCGGCCTCGAAGGGCTCGGGGGCGTCGCCGGGCGACCCGGCCCAGCCCACCCAGGCACCGGAGTCCACGGTGCGCATGACCGACTCCATCGCGGTGACCAGACCGCCGGGGCTGGTGACCCATTCGGTGGCGCCATCGGGCAGGGTGCGGGCATCCACCGGCAGCCGGTTGGCGACGACGACGAGCTCGTGATGAGGGGCGCGGGCGGGCTGGTCTGACACCGGGGTCTCCTTCGCAAGACAGTGGGGAGGGCGGAGGTGACCGGCGCCGACGGGGATCTGCCGGGCGGCACCCACGCCGTGGTATCGACCCTACCAAGTGGGATCCCTCACGCTCGCGCGCGCAGGGTGCGAAAAGCCGCGCATGCTGCAGGTTCGCCTCATGGACCGAGCGGACGTCCAGCGCGGGTGCCGCCTAGGCTTTCAGGGCGCCGCGCCGCCGCGCGGTGCTGCCCGCACACCCAGGAGTGAGAATGCGCGCCCACGAGGCCGGAGCCCTGCACGGCAACGATGCCGCCCCCACCTGGCTGCCCTATCCCGCCGATGTCAACGCCCTGCTGGACGGACTGTGGTCGACCACGTGCCGCCGCCGCGCGGACGGTGCGCTGGAGGTCGGCGGGGTGGATGTGCACCGCATCGCCGAAGAGGTGGGCACCCCCGCCTTCGTGCTCGACGAGGAGGACTTCCGCGCCCGCGCCCGGCGCTTCCGGGACGCATTCGCGGATGCCTTCGCGCCGCTCGCCGGAGCGGACACCTATTACGCGGGCAAGGCGTTTTTGTGCACCGAGGTGGCGCGCTGGGTCCACGCCGACGGGCTGGGCCTGGACGTGTGCACCGGCGGAGAACTCGCCGTGGCGCTGCGCGGCGGAATGCCCGCCGAACGCATCGCCCTGCACGGCAACAACAAGTCCGATGTCGAGATCCGTCGGGCCCTCGAAGCGGGCGTGGGCCGCATCGTCATCGACTCCCTCCCGGAGATCGAGCAGGTGAACTCCCTGGCCGCGGAGCTCGGGTGCCGCGCCCCCGTGATGCTGCGCGTCACCACCGGCGTGGAGGCGCATACCCATGCCTTCATCGCCACCGCCCACGAGGACCAGAAGTTCGGCCTCTCCGTCACCGGAGGCATCGCGTTCGAGGCCGTGCGGCGCACCCTCGCCGCACAGCACCTGGACCTGGTGGGCCTGCACTCCCATATCGGCTCGCAGATCTTCGACGTCGGCGGCTTCGAGATCGCCGCCCGCCGGGTCCTCCAGCTCACCGCCCAGGTGCGCGATGAGCTGGGGCATGAGGTGACGAGCCTGGACCTCGGCGGCGGCTTCGGCGTCATGTACAACACCCAGCACACCCCCGCCACCCCGGAGGTGCTCGCCACCGGCATCGCCCGGATCATCGGCACCCAGTGCGCCGCGCTCGGGCTCACCGTCCCGCACCTGTCCTTCGAGCCGGGACGGGCGATCGCCGGTCCGTCCACGCAGACGCTGTACACCGTCGGCACCGTCAAGGACGTGCGCCTGGGCGGTCCGCATCACCGCGTCTACGTCTCTGTGGACGGCGGCATGAGCGACAACATCCGCACCGCCCTGTACGACGCCGACTACTCGGTGCTGCTGACCTCCCGGGTCTCCGACGTCGAACCGGAGGTGGTGCGGGTGGTGGGCAAGCACTGCGAGAGCGGCGACATCGTCGTCAAGGACGAGTACCTGCCCGGCGATATCCAGCGCGGTGACCTCATCTCCGTGCCCGTCACCGGCGCGTACTGCTACTCCCTGTCCTCCACCTACAACCATGTCCCGCGCCCGCCCGTCATCGCCGTCAAGGACGGCACCATCCGCACTCTGATCCGCCGCGAGACCGAGGAGGACCTGCTGGGCCTGGACATGGGCTGAGCATCCCGACGCTGCGCACCCGTGCCCGGCGTCACGCACGTTCACGCAGGGACACGATGCGGCGAGCGGCTCGGTTAGAGTGCCAGAGCCCGCCCATCGGCCCTGGGGAAGGACCTTTTCACCGATGACATCGCATGCCCCGATGACCCCCCGCGAATCCAGCGACCCCGCGCCCACCGCGGACGCGGCGACCCCGCCTCTGGAGCAGCTGCCGACCCTGCGCGTGGCCGTCCTCGGTGCCGGCACCGTCGGCAGCGAAGTGCTGCGCCTGATCCAGCAGCAGGGCAAGGACCTCGCCCAGCGCATCGGCGGCCGGCTCGAGGTGATCGGCGTGGCCGTGCGCGATCTCGAGCGCGACCGCGGCGAGCATGTGCCCACCGAGCTGCTGACCGCCGATGCCTCTGCCCTGGTGCGCGAGGCGGACCTCGTGGTGGAGCTGATGGGCGGGATCGAGCCCGCCCGCAGCCTGCTGCTGGAGGCTATGGCTCATGGCGCCTCCGTGGTCACCGCGAATAAGGCCCTGCTGGCGCAGGACGGCGCCGAGCTGTACGAGGCAGCCGATGAGCACGGCGTGGACCTCTACTTCGAGGCCGCCGTGGCCGGGGCGATCCCGCTCGTGCGCCCGGTGCGTGAGTCCCTCGCGGGCGACCGCATCCAGCGCGTGCTCGGCATCGTCAACGGCACCACGAACTACATCCTCGACGCCATGACCCGCACTGGCGCGAGTTTCGAGGATGCCCTCGCAACCGCCCAGGAGCTGGGGTACGCCGAAGCGGATCCCACCGCCGATGTGCAGGGCCACGACGCGGCCGCCAAAGCCTCGATCCTCGCCTCCCTCGCCTTCCACACCCGGGTGCGGGCGGCCGATGTGCACTGCGAGGGCATCACCGCGGTGACCGCGCAGGACATCATTGCCGCCGAGCGCATGGGCCGGGTCATCAAGCTGCTGTCCATCGTGGAGCGCATCGAGGAGGAGGCGGGTGAGCGGGTCTCCGCGCGCGTCTACCCGGCGCTGATCCCCGAGAACCACCCGCTGGCCTCCGTCTCCGAGGCCTTCAATGCGGTGTTCATCGAGGCCGATGCGGCCGGCTCCCTCATGTTCTACGGGCAGGGCGCGGGCGGCTCGCCCACCGCCTCCGCTGTGCTCGGGGACCTCGTCTCTGTCGCCCGTGCCCGCGTGCGCGGGGGTGTGGGGCCGCGCGAGTCCCGCTACGCCGGGCTGGACGTGGTGCCGCTGACGGAGCTGAGGAGCGCCTTCTACCTGTCCCTGACCGTGGAGGATCGTCCCGGCGTGCTCGCCGAGATCGCCGGTACGCTCTCCGAGTACGGCATCTCCATCTCCACCATCCACCAGGAGCCGCTGGGGGCGCAGGAGGAAGGACGCGGGGCCAGCGCCCACATCGGCATCAGCACCCATCGGGCGCTCGAATCGGCGATGGACGCGGCCCTGGACCGCTTCTCCACCTCCGCCGCCGTGCTCTCGATCGACTCCATCCTCCGCATCGAAGGAGACTGACCCGATGGCCCACCCGTGGCGCGGCGTCCTCGCCGAGTACCGCGATCACCTGCCCTTCGCCTCGGATGTCGAGCTGCTGACCCTGGGGGAGGGCGGGACGCCGCTGGTGCACGCCCGCGCCCTGTCCGAGGCCGTCGGCGCCGAGGTGCACGTGAAGGTCGAGGGGATGAACCCCACCGGCTCCTTCAAGGACCGCGGCATGGTCTCGGCGATGACGAAGGCCAAGGCCGACGGTGCGACCGCCGTCGTGTGCGCCTCCACCGGCAACACCTCTGCCTCTGCCGCCGCCTACGCCACCGCGGCGGGGCTGACCTGCGCGGTGCTGCTGCCGCAGGGCAAGATCGCGGCCGGGAAGCTCGCCCAGGCTGTGGTGCACGGTGCCACGCTGATCCAGGTGGACGGCAATTTCGATGACTGCCTGGAGATCGCCCGCAAGCTCGATGCGGAGCATCCCATCGATCTGGTCAATTCCGTGAACCCCTACCGACTGCAGGGTCAGAAGACCGCGGCTTTCGAGGTGTGCGACGCCCTGGGGGCGGCCCCGGACATCCACGTGCTGCCGGTGGGCAACGCCGGGAACATCTCCGCCTACTGGATGGGCTACCGCGAGTACCGCGAGGCCGGTGTGACGCAGGCTCTGCCGCGCATGTGGGGTTTTCAGGCCGCCGGTGCCGCGCCGTTCGTGGCCGGGCATTCCATCACCGACCCGGAGACCGTCGCCACCGCGATCCGCATCGGCGCCCCCGCCTCCTGGAACCTCGCCGTCGCCGCCCGTGATGACTCCGGCGGCCTGATCGACGCGGTCAGCGATGAGCAGATCCTCGCCGCGCAGAAGCGGCTCGCCGCGGAGGATGGCATCTTCGTAGAGCCCGCCTCCGCGGCCGGCGTGGCCGGGCTGCTGCAGCAGGCCGAGCGGGGCCTGGTTCCCGCCGGCGCCCGGATCGCCGTGACCGTGACCGGCAACGGGCTGAAGGACATCGACACCGCGCTGACCCAGCACGACCTCACCCCGGTGGTGATCGAGCCGGATATCGCCGCGGCAGCGGAGGCCATCGGGCTGTGAGGATCCAGCGCACCACAGCGGCAGTTCGCGTCCCCGCCACGTCCGCGAACCTCGGCCCCGGCTACGACGCCCTGGGCCTGGCCCTGGATCTGTGCGATGAGCTGCAGCTGGAGGCCACCACCGGCGGTGTCGAGATCACTGTCAGCGGGGAGGGTGCGGACTCTGTCCCGACAGGGGAGGAGCACCTGGTGGTGCGCGCCCTGCGGCGCGGCCTCGACCACGCCGGCGCTCCCCAGGTGGGGCTGCGCCTGCGCGCGGTGAACCGCATCCCTCACGGACGGGGCCTCGGCTCGAGCGCCGCTGCGACGGTGGCCGGGCTGCTGTTGGCCCGCGGCCTGATCGCCGACCCCGAGGCACTCGATGACCAGACCGTGCTGCAGCTGGCCACCGAGTTCGAGGGGCATCCTGACAATGCCGCCCCGGCCCTGCTGGGCGGGGTGGTGCTGTCCTGGATGCACGGCGAGCTGGCTCGGGCGGCTGCGCTGCAGGTGGCCGATGGCGCGGTGAATCCCGTGGTCCTGCTGCCGCGAACCACCCTGTCCACGCAGGCGGCACGCAGCCTGCTGCCCGAGACGGTGCCGCATGCCGATGCAGCGTTCACCGCGGCGCGCGCAGCGCTGCTGGTGCATGCGCTCGCCGGTGCTCCTCAGCTGCTGCTCGAGGCCACAGAAGAGCGGCTGCATCAGGAGCAGCGCGCCCCGGGTATGCCCGAGAGCGTGGACCTGATGCGGATCCTGCGGCAGGAAGGGCATGCAGCGGTCATCTCCGGGGCAGGCCCCTCGGTGCTGGTCCTGACCGGCCAGCGGGCCGAGGTGGCCGCACTGGTGCGACGCGCGGTGGCCGATCCCGCCGTGTGGCGGATCGCCCAGGTGCCGCTGCGTCGGCAGGCCGCAGGTCCTGTGGTAGGTTGAGCCTGCGTCTCGGTGGTATCGCCCTGACGGCGACCCCCACAGCTCCCTCGCAGGGAAGTTCTGTGCGCGGTTCGTCCCGAGCGATGTGATCGCCCACCAGCGCCCCGCGTGATCCGACGCCCGCCCTCGTGGCGGCCCTCCGATCCCGCGCCGCCGCCGACGCACCCCGAAGCATTCCGGCAGAGCCGTCACCCGTGCCCCGCACTGTGCGGCACGACGAGGGGGCGACCTGCCCGGCCGTGGCCGCTGCGGACCAGGAGGTCCCAGCAGGTTCCGGCCCCCAGACCGATACGGAACCGGCCAGACCGGTCCGACAGGAAGGAACCCTGGTGAACGACACCACCTCCGGCGCGGATCTCGCGGCGAAGAAGCTTCCCGAGCTGCAGGCCATGGCTGTTGAGCGAGGGATCAAGGGCGCCCGTCGGCTCCGCAAGGGCGAGCTGATCGAGGTGCTGAGCGGCGGGAGCGCCCCGTCCGCGGCCCCGCGCCAGAAGGCCGCTGCGGCGCAGGAGTCCCCCTCGCAGAGCGATGCCGCGCCGCGGACGTCTGCTCCGAAGCAGGATTCGTCGGCCCCGTCTGCGGAGGCGGCGCCCTCGCTCGGCATCGAGCTGCCCGAGCGCAGCGGCGGCGGGCAGCAGGAGCAGACCCGCAGCCGCCGTGAGCGCACCCCGCGCGAGGATGGCCAGGAGCGACAGGGCCGCGGGCAGGACGATGAGCGCGAGAGCACGGACCGCCAGAACGGCGGCGGCCAGGATCGTCAGGACCGTGGTGGCCAGGTTCGCGGCAGCCAGGATGATCGTCGGGACCGGGGGGACCGCTCCGGCCGTGGCCGGGGCGATCAGGGCGAGGGCCGCCAGGACGGCGCCCCGCGTCGTCGCCTGGAGGACATCGAGCTGCCCGACCGTTCCGGCGGTGACCAGTCCTCCTCCCAGCGCGGTCAGGGCGGCGGTTCCGGCCAGGGCTCCGACGGTGATGATGAGGAGCGCCGTGGCCGCTCCCGCAATCGCAATCGCTCGCGCGACCGCAAGCGGCGCGGGCGCGGCGGCCAGGGCGGTGACCAGCACCAGGGCGGCCAGAACCAGGGCGGCGACGATGAGGTCCGCGAGGGCGATGAGCTGATGGCCATCGCCGGGATCCTCGACATCCGCGACAACAACGCCTACGTGCGCACCACCGGTTACCTGCCGGGCCCGAGCGACGTGTTCGTGACCATGAACCAGGTCAAGCGGCACGGCCTGCGCAAGGGCGATGCGATCACCGGCCAGGTCAAGGCCCCCGGGGAGGGGGAGGAGCGCCACGTCGAGCAGCACCACTCCGGCGGCGGCCGCGGCCGCAACCGCCGCGGCAAGGGCGGCAACCAGAACAAGTATGCGGCCCTGGTCCAGGTGGACACCGTCAACGGCATGACTCCCGAGCGGGCCCGCCAGCGCGTGGACTTCGGCAAGCTCACCCCGCTGTACCCCGAGGGGCGCCTGCGTCTGGAGCACTCCGGCTCGCCGTTCGCGCCGCGCGTGATCGACCTCGTCTCGCCGATCGGCAAGGGCCAGCGCGGCCTGATCGTCGCCCCGCCCAAGGCGGGCAAGACGATCATCATGCAGCAGATCGCCAACGCCATCACCACGAACAACCCCGAGGTCCACCTCATGGTCGTGCTCGTCGACGAGCGCCCCGAGGAGGTCACGGACATGCAGCGCACGGTCAAGGGGGAGGTCATCGCCTCGACTTTCGACCGCCCTGCGAGCGATCACACGATCGTCGCGGAGCTCGCGATCGAGCGCGCCAAGCGCCTGGTCGAGATGGGCCGGGACGTGGTGGTCCTGCTGGACTCCCTGACCCGTCTCTCGCGCGCCTACAACCTTGCCGCCCCCGCCAGCGGCCGCATTCTCTCCGGCGGTGTGGACGCCTCGGCGCTGTACCCGCCCAAGCGGTTCTTCGGCGCCGCGCGCAACATCGAGCACGGCGGCTCCCTGACCATCCTCGCCTCCGCCCTGGTGGAGACCGGCTCGAAGATGGACGAGGTGATCTTCGAGGAGTTCAAGGGCACCGGCAACATGGAGCTGCGCCTCTCGCGCAACCTCGCCGACAAGCGCATCTTCCCGGCCGTGGACGTCAATGCTTCCGGCACCCGCCGCGAGGAGGTCCTCATGGGCAAGGAGGAGCTGGCGATCATGTGGAAGCTGCGCCGTGTGCTCGGCTCGCTCGAGCAGCAGCAGGCCCTCGAGCTGCTGCTGGAGCGGATCAAGAAGACGCAGTCCAACTCCGAGTTCCTCATGATGGTCGCGAAGAACACGCCCAGCGTCGGCTCGCATTCGCGCAGCAACGACTGAGACCTCGCGCTGTCAACGCGCTGATCAGCATGGATCGCCCCACCATCATCGATGTCGCCCGCCGGGCCGGCGTCTCCCGCCAGACCGTCTCGCGGGCGATGAACGATCAGCCGGGCATCAGCGCGGCCACCCGGGAGAAGGTCCTGGCTGTCGCCCAGGAGCTGCGATACCGGCCCAGCCGTTTCGGCCGCGGACTGGTGGAGAAGGGCCCGGTCACCGTCGGGCTCGTGCTCTCAGACCTGTCCAACGCCTACTTCGCGGATCTCGGCGCCGCGGTGGTGCGCGCCTGCGCCCCACGCGGCTGGAGCGTCGTGATGGTCGAGGCGGATCAGTCGCCGCACCCTGAGCGGGTGGCCTCCGAGCTCGCTCGGCGCGTCGATGCCCTGGTGGGCTACGGCCTGGTGGACGGTGATATCAGCGGCGGGACCGGTATGCCCGTGGTGCAGCTGGATGACAGCGGCCGTGCGCCCGAGCGCTACGCCCTGGTGCGGCTGGACATCGCCGGAGCCGCCGAGGGTCTGGCCGCGCACCTGCGTGCAGTAGGGGTGCGACGGCCCGCGGTGGTGGATCTCGACGGGCCGGATATGAGCCCCCGGGCGCAGGCTTTCAGCGCCGCCCTCGCCTCGCTGCACAGCGAGGGCGAGGTGCCGGTGCACGCCGCGCCGCTCCGCGGGGATCACGATTCACTGATCAGCACGCTGCTGGCCGATGGGACCGATGCGATCATCGCCTTCAACGATGACCTGGCCGTGCACCTGCTGCGCTCACTGCGCCTGCGCGATGTTCCGGTGCCGCACAGCATGCGCCTGGTGGGCATGGACGGCCTGGAGATCGGCAGCCTGGTGAGCCCGGAGCTGACCACCCTCGCCGTGGACCGCGAGGAGGTGGCCCGGCAGTGCGTCGAGCTCGTGGCCGGAATGCTCGAGGGCACGATTCCGTTGACCGGTCCGGCGGCGATCCGCACCGTTCCCTACACCCTGCAGGTGCGCGAGAGCGCCTGAGGGCCGCACCACCTCCCGTCAGCACCGTCAGCAGGTCATGAACCTGCCCGGGGTGGCGCATACCGCATCGCAGAGGTCTCGCCCCGGCCGGATCGTCGTGGCAGACTGAGACGTCGGTTCTGGTTCACGGCGCCCGCCGGGCGCCGACCCAGCGACCGAGAGCTAGGAGACATCATGAAGGCCGAGATCCACCCCGCATACGTCGAGACCCGGGTGACCTGCACCTGCGGCAACTCGTTCACCACCCGCAGCACCAAGACCGACGGCGCCATCAACACCGAGGTCTGCTCCGAGTGCCACCCCTTCTACACCGGCAAGCAGAAGATCCTGGACACCGGCGGCCGCGTGGCCCGTTTCCAGGCCCGCTACGGCAAGAAGAAGAACTGACCCACGGCCTCCGACGCCGGTGCGCGCCCTTTCACGGCGGGCACCGGCGTTGTCGTATGTGGATGGGGTCGTGTGTGGATGAGTGAGGATCAGGTGCAGGCTGTCCCTGGCCGACGGGGACGGTGCGGCGGCGGAAGGAATCGGGTGCGGTGAGCAGGACCAGCAGCAGTGAGGCGGATCTCGCGCCGCTGCGGGCGGAGCATGCGCACCTCCAGGAGCAGATGGCCGATCCGGCGTTGCACTCCGACCCCGCCCGTGCCCGCCGCACCGGCCGCCGCTACGCCGAGCTGCAGACCATCCTCGGTGCCGCAGACGCCCTCGAGTCCACGCGCGCGGATCTGGTGACCGCCGCGGAGCTCGCCGAGCTCGATCCCGCTGACCCCGAACTCACCGCCGAGACCGCTCAGCTGCGCGAGCGCGAGCAGGCCCAGCGCGACCGGCTCGAGGACCTGCTGGCCCCGCGTGATGCCGACGATGCCCGTGATGTGCTCCTGGAGATCCGGGCCGGCGCCGGCGGGGAGGAATCCGCACTGTTCGCCGCCGAGATGCTGCGCATGTATCGGACCTTCGCAGAAACGCGGGGCTGGCGAGTGGAGGTGCTGACCAGCTCCCCGTCGGACCTGGGCGGCCTGAAGGACGTCACCGTTGCGATCAGCGCGAAGAACCCCGCCGATCCCGGGCAGGGCGTGTACGCCCACCTCAAGCATGAGGCCGGGGTGCATCGCGTCCAGCGGGTGCCGGTCACCGAATCCGCCGGGCGCATCCACACCTCCGCCGTGGGCGTGCTGGTGCTGCCGGAGGCCGATTCGACCGATGAGGCCGAGCTGCTCGCCGCGGAGCTCGCCCCACAGAACCTGCGCATCGACGTGTTCCGCTCCTCCGGGCCCGGCGGACAGAGCGTGAACACCACCGACTCCGCCGTGCGCATCACCCATCTGCCCACCGGACTGGTGGTCTCCTGCCAGGACCAGAAGAGCCAGCTGCAGAACCGTGAACAGGCGCTGCGGATCCTGCGAAGCCGTCTGCTGGACGCCCGCCGCGCCGCCCAGGAGGCGGAGTCCTCGGCCACCCGCCGTTCCCAGGTGCGCACCGTGGACCGCTCCGAGCGGATCCGCACCTACAACTTCCCCGAGTCCCGGGTGGCCGATCACCGCACCGGCTTCAAAGCCTCGAACCTGCCGCAGGTCCTCGCCGGGGATCTCACGGACCTGATCGACTCCTGCCGCAGCGCCGAGCGCGAGGAGCGCCTGCGCCAGGCAGCCCAGGATGTGGGAGGCGAGGGGGCATGAGCTCGCACTCGGTCCGTGAGTGTCTGCGTCATGCCCTCGCCGATGCCACGCAGCGTCTCGGCGCCGCCGGCGTGCCCTCGCCGAGCACCGACGCGCGAGCGCTGCTGCAGGCCGCCGCCGGGACAGAGCGACCGCTCGTGCTGCTCGACGCCCTGCCGGAAGACTTCACGGTGCGCTGTGAGGAGCTGCTGGCGCGCCGCGCGGCGCGCGAGCCGCTGCAGCTGGTGCTGGGCTCCGCCCCGTTCCGCCGTCTGCGGCTGGAGATCCGCCCCGGCGTCTTCATCCCCCGGCCGGAGACAGAACTGGCCCTGGACCTGCTGTCCCAGCACTGTGAGGGGGAATGCCGAAGCGTGGTGGATCTGTGCGCGGGCAGCGGCGCGCTCGGTGCGGCCGTTCTCGATGAGCTGCCCGAGGCGCAGGTCCGCGCCGTCGAGATCGACCCAGCGGCCGCCGACCTCGCACAGCGGAACCTCGAGGCCGCAGGACCCGGACGCGGGCAGGTGCTCACCGCCGATATCGCCGCGCCGCCGACGCAGCTGCTCGCCGCAGCGCCCGTGGACGCGGTGCTCGCCAACCCCCCGTACATCCCCGCCGCGGCGGTGCCGCGCGACCCCGAGGTGCTCGCGCATGATCCGCATCGCGCCCTGTTCGGCGGGGGAGAGGACGGGCTCGAGGTACCCGGGGCCGTGATCGACCTGGCCGCGCGCCTGCTGCGCCCGGGAGGTCTGCTGATCATGGAGCACGCCGATGTGCAGGGCGCCGCAACCCGCGAGCTCGCCACCGCTCACGGCGGCTTCACCGCGGTGCGCACCGCACAGGACCTCACCGGGCGCGACCGCTTCCTGCTCGCGCGCCGCGCCGAGATAGAGAGCACCAGCGAGGATGAGAGACTGAACCTGTGAGCGTGCACGATACCCAGAATCCCGAGACCCGTGAGGACTCTCTGAACGCCGCCGTGGACGCGGTGCGCGCGGGAGACCTCATCGTCCTGCCCACCGACACGGTGTACGGCATCGGCGCCGATGCCTTCTCGCCACGCGCCGTCGAGGACCTGCTCGATGCCAAGGGGCGCGGTCGCCAGAACCCGCCGCCAGTGCTGATCGGCGACCACGCCGTGCTCATGGCGCTGGCCACCGACCTACCGGACTACGTCGAGGACCTCGCCGAGGCCCTCTGGCCCGGCGCCCTGACCCTCATCCTCACCGCGCAACCGTCCCTCACCTGGGATCTGGGGGAAACCCGCGGCACGGTCGCTCTGCGCATGCCCGATGACGAGACCGCCCTGGAGCTGCTGCGCCGCACCGGGCCGCTGGCCGTCTCGAGCGCCAACCGCCACGGCAAGCCCGCCGCGCAGTCCGTGCTCGATGCCGCCACGCAGCTGGGCGACACGGTGGCCGTGTATCTCGACGGCGGCACGGTCCCCCTTGGCGAGAGCTCCACCATCCTGGATACGACCGTCACTCCGGCCGAGATCGTCCGGGAGGGCGCGGTTAGCAAGGAGCAGATCATCGAGGCGGTGGGCGATATCTTCACCGCACCGCCGAGCTCCGAGGAGCAGAGCGACGCCACAGAGCACAGCGACGCCGCGGAGGAGAGTGACACCGCAGAGGAGTCCTCTCAGGCGCGGACGGATGCCGAGGCGGCGGACGGCACGGATTCTGCGGACACTGCTGACACTGCGGACGGCGCCGACACCGCTGACACAGCCGATACCGCGGACATCGCTGACACCGCGGACACCGCGGAGGCGGCGCCCGCTGCCGATGTCGCTGATCCGGCCCAGAACGCCGACCCCGTCCAAAACGCCGACCCTGCCCAGGTCGCCGACCCTGCCCAGGACGCCGACCCTGCCCAGGACGCCGAAGCGTCGGGGAGCACCGCGGAGGCACCGAACGTCGCGGAGAACCCCGCGACCAAGGACACCGCGCCTGCGGCCGGAGCCCTGGAGCTCCCCTCCGAGGCAGAGACCCAGGACACCCGACCCGAGGGGTCGGGGAGCACAGCCGGGTGAGGGTCTACCTCTTCATCCTCCTGGTCGCCGCGGCCGTCACCTACCTGCTGACCCCGGCCGTGCGCCTGGTGGCACGGCGTGCCGGAGCGATGACGGCGGTGCGGGAGCGGGATGTCCACGACACGGTGACCCCACGGCTGGGCGGGGTGGCGATGTTCGTCGGGATCGTCGCGGCCCTGCTCGTCGCGGGCAACGTCCCGTTTCTCGAAGGTCTGTTCCGAGACAGTCGCCAGCCCTGGGCGGTGCTCGCCGCCGCCGGAGTGGTCTGCCTGCTCGGAGCGGCCGATGACAAATGGGACCTGGACTGGGTGACCAAGCTGGCCGGCCAGGTGCTCGCCGCCCTGCTGCTGGCCTGGCAGGGCGTGAGCCTGGTGACCCTGCCGATCGGCGGGGTCACCGTGCTCTCCGGCCGCAGCGCACTGATCCTCACAGTCCTGGTCGTGGTGGTCGCGATGAACGCCGTGAACTTCGTGGACGGACTGGACGGACTGGCCGCCGGGGTCATGGCCATCGGCGGCACCGCTTTCTTCCTCTACGCCTATACCCTCACCCGCTCGGCCTCCACCACCGACTACTCCTCCCTGGCCGCGCTGCTGACCGCCGTCATGATCGGGGCGTGTGTGGGATTCCTGCCCCATAACCTCACGCGTGCCCGCATCTTCATGGGCGACTCCGGCTCGATGCTGCTGGGTCTGCTGCTGGCCGCCAGCACCATCGCTGTGACCGGCCAGGTGGACCCCGCGCGTCTGTCCGGCGCGGACATGCTCGGACAGTTCCTGCCGATCCTGTTGCCCATCGGCGTGATGATCGTTCCGTTCCTCGACTTCGGCCTGGCGGTCATACGCCGCATCGGCTCCGGACGCTCACCCTTCCACGCCGACAAAGCCCACCTGCACCACCGGCTGCTGCGCCTCGGGCACTCCAAGCGCGGTGCGGTGATCATCATGTACGTCTGGACCGTCGTGATCTCCGTCGGCCTGCTGCTGCCCCTTGTGCTGCCGATGCGCACCGTCCTCGTGCTGTGGACCGGCAGCCTGCTGCTGGCGGTGCTCATGACCCTCGACCCGCTGCGGTGGCGCAGACCACATCACCAGAAGGAGCCCGCTGATGACCGCCTCTGACCCCGCCCCGGCCCACACGCTGACCGCCGGGGACCGCGGCATGCGCCGCGCCACCCTGCTGGGCCTCGTCGTCGCCGTCGTCCTGGCGCTCGCGATGGTGGCGCTCGCCGCCGCGATCGCCGAACGACCGGCAGTGCTCGGCGCCCTCATCGGCGCCGCCCTGACCGTCGTGGTCGTCGCCCCCACCGCGGTCACCGGCTATCTCGCGCCACGGCTCAGCCCCGTGACAATGGCCGTGACGGTTCTCGCATCCTGGATCCTCAAGATGGTCATCGTGGTGGTCGTGCTGCTCATGCTGCGCGACGTCGAAAGCGTCTCCATCGTCTGGGTGGGGCTCACCCTGCTGGTGGGAGCGCTGATGGGCGTGGTCATCGAGACGGTGCTGCTGGCCCGCGTGCGGAGGCCCCTGGACGTGGAGCCGGACCCACGGCCGGAGTGATGCACCTCGCAGCCCTGGTGAGGACCTTCGGAGGCCCGGAAGAAGGGGCGCACTCTGTTATGGTTATCCGGGCGTCAGGCGCAGTCACCACTGCCTCTTCGGAGGACAGTGAAGCGCAGGCGCCGACCACCGGATCCCACCGCCGGGAGACCGCCTGACATCAGGTGGTGCACCAGTCCCCGCGGCGCGGTGGCCACGATGTGAAGGACAGGCCCTGCCACGATGGCAGACAGATTGAGCACGGGAGATCGACCTGAACACCGCCGACCTTGCCGCTCCGCTCCGCGCCGATGACGGAGCGCCCTTTCACATCCCCACCATCGACGAGTTCTTCCCGGACGCGATCCTCTTCGCCGGCACCCCCTTCGAGTTCAACCGCATCCAGCTGGTGCGGCTGATCATCCTGGCGGCCACGCTCATCTTCCTGTGCATCGTCGCCTCGCGGGCGCGCCTGGTCCCCGGTCGCACCCAGAGCATCGTCGAGCTGCTGTTCGACTTCGTGAACACCAACATCGTGGTGGCGGTGCTGGGGGAGCGGGACGGCAAGCGCTTCGCTCCCTGGCTGATCTCCACCTTCGTGCTGATCCTGGTGATGAACCTCGGGTTCATGGTGCCCGGGCTGAACATGTCCGGCACCGCCGTGATCGGCTTCCCCCTGCTGCTGGCCCTGGCGACGTTCGTGATCTACATGGTCGCGGGCATCAAGGCGCATGGTCTGGGGGGCTACCTCAAGCACGCCACCGCCCCGCCCGGCGTGCCGAAGATCGTGTACCTGCTGCTGGTGCCGATCGAGGCGATCCAGGTCTTCGTGGTCCGCTGGGCCTCGCTGACCATCCGTCTGCTGGCCAACATGGTGGGCGGCCACATGATCATCGTGGTGCTCATCGGACTGACTCACTTCCTGGTGGTCTCCCTGAGCCTGCTGACCATCGCCTCGCCCTTCGCCGCGGGCCTCAGCCTGCTGGTGTTCGCCTTCAAGATCTTCGTGGCGGGCCTGCAGGCATTCATCTTCACCATCCTGTCGGCCGTCTACATCCAGATGGCCGTCTCCGACGAGCACTGACCCGCACGACCTCCAGCTCGCTGGACCCCTGAACTGCCGTCCGCCCGGTCGGCCCAACGAAAGGAAACCCCCGTGGACCCGATGCTCCTGACCGCCATCGAGGGCAACATCGCCTCCGTCGGCTTCGGCCTCGCCGCCCTCGGCCCCGGTATCGGCCTGGGCATCCTCGTCGGCAAGACCGCCGAGGCGCAGGCCCGCCAGCCCGAGATGCGCTCGCAGCTGCAGACCACGATGCTGATCGGCGCCGGCTTCGTCGAGTTCCTCGCCCTGCTGGCGATCGTCTTCGGCTTCGTCCTCGCGTTCATCTGAGGGTCAGCCCATGATCCTCAGCGAAGGAGCCACCCCCGGCTGGCAGCTGTTCGTTCCGCTGCCAGCGGAGATCATCTGGTCGGCGATCTTCATCGCCATCTTCGCCGCGGTCTTCATCCGTTTCGTCCTGCCCCGCATGAATGCGGTGCTCGATGAGCGCTCCGAGAAGATCGAGGGCGGGATCCGGCGTGCCGAAGAGGCACAGGCCCAGGCCGACCAGCTCAAGGCGGATCAGGAGCAGCAGCTCTCCGACGCCCGTCGCGAGGCCGCAGCGATCCGTGACCAGGCCCGGCAGGACGCCGAGCGCATCGTGGAGGAGGCGCGGGGACGCGCCGCCCAGGAGGCCGAGCGCGTCCTGGCCACCGGTCGCCAGCAGCTGGAGGCCGAGCGCATCGCCGCGTCCACCCAGCTGCGCGGTGAGGTCGGTTCGCTCGCGAGCGACCTGGCCTCCCGGATCGTCGGGGAGTCCCTCACCGACGACGAGCGTTCGCGCCGTGTGATCGACCGCTTCCTGGACGACCTCGAGTCGTCCCAGGCCGCCACCCGATAAGGAATCGAGATGCGAGGAACCTCCTCCACCTCCTTCGGTGAGGTGCTTCAGCACGCCCAGGGCGCGTTCGCGTCCGAGGGCGTTCAGCTGGGTGCCATCGCCGAGGAGCTGTTCGCGGTGGCTGATGCCATCGACTCCAGCAACCAGCTGGTCCGCCTGCTGTCCGACGCCGGCCGCCCCGGCGAGGTCAAGGAGCAGGCGGTCCGCACCCTCCTGGGCAGCAAGGTCAGCGCACTCGCGCTCGACCTGACCGTGCAGGTGGTGCGTCGGCGCTGGTCCGAGCAGGAGGACATCCTCGACGCTCTCGAGCTGCTGGGGGTTGCCGCGTACCTCGAGCAGGCACGCCGCGAGGACCGCTTGAGCGCCGTGGAGAGCCAGCTGGTCCAGGTTTCGCGGATGATCGATTCCACGCCGGAGTTGACCACCGCGCTGGACGGGTTGCGTGAGCGGCCTGCCGAGCGCAGCGCCCTGGTGACGGACCTGCTGCGCTCCCGCACCCAGGAGCTGACGGCGGCGATCGCGGCCCGCGCCGTGGGGCGTCGCAGCGACACCAAGCCCGCCCGTCGGGTTGAGGAGTTCGCGCGCTTCGCCGCCGAGCAGCGTCGCCGCTCGGTGGCCCAGGTTGCCAGCGCGGTGCCCCTGACCGACACCCAGCAGGCTCGGCTGGCGAGCCTGCTGGCCGGCATCTACGGCCGCGAGATCCAGATCGACCTGCAGGTGGATCCCACCGTCGTGGGCGGTATGCGGATCCAGGTCGGAGACGATCTCTACGACGCCACCGTCCTGGCGCGCCTGGCCAAGGCCCGCCAGCAGCTGGTGGCCTGAACCGCCCGACGCCACGGCGTCCCCCGAACCCGCACAGCGCCCCCACCACGGGGAGACCGAGAGGAACAACGAGCAGCGATGGCCGAGCTCACGATCAGCCCGGAGGAGATCCGGAACGCCCTGGACACCGCGGTGTCCACCTACCAGGCAGGCAGCACCGAGCGCGAGGAGGTGGGTCGCGTCGTCACCGCGGCCGACGGCATCGCGCACGTCGAGGGCCTGCCCAATGTGATGGCCAATGAGCTGGTCAGCTTCGAGGACGGCACCCTGGGCCTGGCACTGAACCTCGACCTGCGGGAGATCGGTGTCGTGGTCCTCGGGGAGTTCTCCGGCATCGAGGAGGGCCAGCAGGTGCGGCGCACCGGGCAGGTGCTCTCCGTGCCCGTGGGCGATGGCTACCTGGGCCGCGTGGTGGACCCCACCGGCAAGCCCATCGACGGCCTGGGCGACATCGCCACCGTGGGCCGCCGGGCGCTCGAGCTGCAGGCACCCACCGTGATGCAGCGCAAGTCTGTCAAGGAGCCGATGCAGACCGGCCTGAAGGCCATCGACTCGATGACCCCGATCGGCCGTGGCCAGCGCCAGCTGATCATCGGCGACCGCCAGACCGGCAAGACTGCCATCGGCATTGACACCATCCTGAACCAGAAGGACAACTGGGACAGCGGTGATCCCGACAAGCAGGTGCGCTGCATCTATGTGGCGGTGGGCCAGAAGGGCTCCACCATCGCCGGTGTGCGCGCGACCCTCGAGCGCGCGGGCGCGCTGGAGTACACCACCATCGTGGCTGCTCCGGCCTCTGACCCGGCGGGCTTCAAGTACATCGCCCCGTACACCGGCTCCGCGATCGGCCAGCACTGGATGTACGAGGGCAAGCATGTCCTGATCGTCTTCGACGACCTGTCCAAGCAGGCCGAGGCCTACCGCGCCGTGTCCCTGCTGCTGCGTCGTCCCCCGGGCCGCGAGGCCTACCCCGGTGACGTCTTCTACCTGCACTCCCGCCTGCTGGAGCGCTGCGCGAAGCTGTCCGATGACATGGGTGGCGGCTCGATGACCGGCCTGCCGATCATCGAGACCAAGGCCAATGACGTCTCGGCGTACATCCCCACCAACGTCATCTCCATCACCGACGGCCAGTGCTTCCTGCAGTCGGACCTGTTCAACGCCGACCAGCGCCCCGCCGTGGACGTGGGCATCTCGGTGTCCCGCGTGGGCGGTTCCGCGCAGACCAAGGCGATGAAGTCCGTCTCCGGCACGCTGAAGATCAGCCTGGCCCAGTACCGCGACCTCGAGGCCTTCGCGATGTTCGCCTCGGACCTGGACGCCGCCTCGAAGCAGCAGCTGCACCGCGGTGCCCGCCTGATGGAGCTGCTCAAGCAGGCCCAGTACTCGCCGTTCCCGATGGAGGAGCAGGTCGTCTCTATCTGGGCCGGCACCAAGGGGAAGTTCGACGACATCGAGGTCGATGAGGTCCGGGAGTTCGAGGCCGCCCTGCTGGAGCACCTGCGCCACAACGGCACGATCCTGGAGACCATCCGCACCTCCGGCAAGTTCTCGGATGAGACCGAGGAGGAGCTGAGCCAGGTCCTGGACCAGGTCAAGACCGACTTCCTCGCCGCCAAGGCCAATGACCGCGCGGTCAACGATGAAGATGGCCGGGCCACCGAGGATCAGATCGACCAGGAGAACATCGTCCGCGGCTGAGGTCCGGAGCGCCGCCCTACGGCGGCGCCCCTGACGGAGGCATTCGGCGCGAACGAGGAGAGACATGGGAGCCCAGCAGAGGGTCTACAAGCAGAAGATCAAGTCCGCCCAGGGCATGAAGAAGATCTTCAAGGCCAAGGAGATGGTCGCGGCATCGCGCATCGCCAAGGCCCATGCCCGGGTCACGGCGACGACTCCGTACGCCGAAGCGCTCACGCAGGCGATCGGATCGGTGGCCACCCACTCCGAGGAGCTCAAGCATCCGTTCCTGGAGCAGCATCGCGAGCAGACCGGGCGGGCCGGCATCCTCATGATCACCGCCGACCGCGGCATGACCGGCCCCTACTCCCATAACGTCATCCGTGCTGCCGAACAGCTGGCCAACAAGCTGCTCGACGAGGGCAAGACCCCGGTGATGTATGTGGTGGGCCGCAAGGGCGACTCGTACTACCGCTTCCGCAACCGGCCCCCGCACCGGTCCTGGACCCCGTACGCGGAGAGCGAGCTGCCGGACCTGGGCCGGGAGATCTCCCACGTGCTCACCGAGGATCTGCTCAGCGAGGACGAGCAGGTTCACCTCGATGAGCTGTACGTGGTGGGCACGAAGTTCATCTCCCGCTTCCAGCAGCAGACCCGTGCCATCCGCATGGTGCCGATGGGCGTGGTCGATGCGGAGGAGGGCCAGCGCCCCACCTACCCGCTGTATGCCTTCACCCCGGATCCCGATTCGGTCATCGAAGAGCTGATGCCGCGGTACATCGAGTCGCGGATCATCAACATCCTGCTGCAGGCCATGGCCTCGGAGCACGCCTCCACGCAGCGTGCGATGAAGACCGCCACCGACAACGCGGAGACCCAGATCCACAAGTTCACCCGCCTCGCCAACTCCGCGCGTCAGGCGGAGATCACCCAGGAGATCACCGAGATCGTCGGCGGCGCCGACGCCCTGGCAGGAACTGGCCGCACCGACCGCTGAGACCCGGCCGACCGCGTCCCCGCGCGGCGGCCCGACATGGAGAGAACGCACATGAGCACCACCTTTGAACCGCAGGCCCCCGCCGAGGCCCCGGCCGCGACCGGTCGCGTCGCCCGTGTCACCGGCGCCGTCGTCGACGTGGAGTTCCCCCCGGGGAACATCCCGGACCTCTACAACGCGCTGACCATCGACATCGCCGCGAGCGACTCCGGCCTCGAAGCCTCCACCCTGACGCTCGAGACCGCGCAGCACCTCGGTGACGGCATGGTGCGTGCGATCGCGCTGAAGCCCACCGACGGTCTCGTGCGTGGCCAGGCTGTCAACGACACCGGCGCCCCGATCTCCGTCCCGGTGGGCGATACGACCCTGGGCACAGTCTTCGACGTGGTGGGCACCCCGCTGAACAAGCCCGCGGAGCAGCTGCAGGTCACCGAGCGCTGGCCCATCCACCGCCAGGCGCCGAACTTCGACCAGCTCGAGTCGGCCACCACCATGTTCGAGACCGGCATCAAGTCGATCGACCTGCTGACCCCGTACGTCAAGGGCGGCAAGATCGGCCTGTTCGGCGGTGCCGGCGTGGGCAAGACGGTGCTCATCCAGGAGATGATCTACCGCGTGGCCAACAACCACGACGGCGTGTCCGTGTTCGCCGGCGTGGGCGAGCGCACCCGTGAGGGCTGGGACCTCATCGAGGAGATGACCGAGTCCGGCGTCATCGACAAGACCGCGCTGGTCTTCGGCCAGATGGACGAGCCCCCGGGGACGCGTCTGCGCGTGGCTTTGTCCGCCCTGACCATGGCGGAGTACTTCCGCGATGTGCAGAACCAGGACGTGCTCCTGTTCATCGACAACATCTTCCGCTTCACCCAGGCCGGCTCTGAGGTCTCCACGCTGCTGGGCCGTATGCCCTCGGCGGTGGGCTACCAGCCGAACCTCGCCGATGAGATGGGTGTGCTGCAGGAGCGCATCACCTCCACCCGCGGCCACTCGATCACCTCGATGCAGGCGATCTACGTCCCGGCCGACGACTACACCGACCCGGCCCCGGCGACGACCTTCGCCCACCTGGATGCGACCACCGAGCTCTCCCGTGAGATCGCCTCGCGCGGTCTGTACCCGGCGATCGACCCGCTGGCCTCCACCTCGCGGATCCTGGACCCGCGGTACGTGGGCCAGGACCACTACGACACCGCGGTGCGCGTGAAGCAGGTGCTGCAGCGCAACAAGGAACTGCAGGACATCATCGCGATGCTGGGTGTGGACGAGCTGTCCGAGGAGGACAAGGTCATCGTCTCGCGCGCCCGCCGCATCCAGCAGTTCCTGTCCCAGAACACCCACCTGGCCAAGCAGTTCACCGGTGTGGACGGCTCGGACGTGCCGCTGAGCGACACGATCGAGGGCTTCAAGGGCATCTGCGACGGCGAGTTCGACCACATCACCGAGTCGGCGTTCTTCAACGTGGGCGGCATCGACATGGTGCTGGAGAACCAGCACCGCATCGACAAGGAGCTCGGCAAGTGAGCTCGCTCGAGGTCACGTTCGTCACCGCCGACCGCACCGTCTGGACCGGTCGGGCCCGGCAGGTCGTGGTCCCCGCGGTCGACGGATCGATGGGCATCCTGCCGCAGATGCAGCCCACCCTGGCCATCCTCGGCGATGGCCTGGTGCGCATCATCTGCGAGGAGGAGGGCGTGCGCGAGCTGTCCGTGCGCGGTGGATTCGTCTCCGTGGACTCCGACGTCGTGGTCATCGGCGTGGATGATGCCGATCATGACGATGAGGTCGCCAAGGAATCCCTGACCGGCAGTGCCATCTGAGCCGGGCACGACCTCACGATGAGCGCTTCGAACATCCCGATCCTCCTGCTGGGGGTCGGGATGTTCGTCGTCGTGACCGCAGCCCTCGTGATCATCCGCCAGTTGGTGATCGCCCGCGGTCGTGGCGCTTTCGAATGCACGCTGTATCGGCGCGGCCTGGTGGGGGAGGCGGGCTGGCAGCACGGCATGATGCGCTTCGGGACCGACCGCCTGCGCTGGCACCGCGCCTTCTCGCTGCGCTGGCGCCCCTCGGAGGTGATCCGCCGCGCGGAGATCCAGGAGCTCACCCGGGAGCGGCTGGCCGCGGGGAGCGATGGCGGTGCAGACATGTGTCTGGTGATCTTCCAGCTCACGCGTGGCCGGGAGCAGCGCGCCCTCGTGGACATGACCGCCGGGGCGGCTCTGAACGCCTGGGTGGAAGCGGCGCCAACGGGCCAGTTCCGCGGCGACGTGGACTGACAGCAGCTGACCGCCGCCCCGGCCCCATCACCGGACGTTTGCGGCATCCATGGCAGATGGCTCAGTCCGAGAGCACCTCGCCGCGCCGGATCACCCGACGCACCTGCAGCTGCTCATCGACGAGCACGGCATCGGCGCGAGCGCCCGCCCCGAGGTGTCCGATGCGGTCGGCGGCGCCGAGCACCCGCGCAGGCACCACGGTGGCCGCCCGCACGGCCGGCACCAGATCCACGCCGGCCTCGAGCACGGTGAAACGCAGCACGTCCAGCAGATGCGCGGTGCCACCGGCGATCGCGCCGCCCTCGGTGAGGGTCGCGGTGCCCTCAGCGACCGTGACGTCCAGGGCGCCCAGGCGATACTGTCCATCGGCCATCCCGGCGGCGGCCATCGCATCGGTCACGAGCACCACATGATCGGGGGCGGCGAGCGCGAAGACATGCGCGACGGTGCGGGCATCCAGATGCACGCCGTCGGCGATGACCTCCACCACCATCTCTCCGCGCGCGGCGGCATCCAGCGAGGCGAGCGCGGGACCGGGATCGCGGTGGTGGATGGGGCGCATCCCATTGAACAGATGCGTGGCCGTGGGCAGCGGTGAGCGGCCCTTCTCGCGGCGCAGCTCCTGGATGCTGAGAGCGATCGCCCGGGTCATCTGGGTGCTCGAGCCATCCGTGTGGCCCAGCGACGGCACCGCCCCCACCTCGGCGAGTGCCGTGATCACCGCATCGGCATCCCCGGTCTCCGGCGCGAGGGTCATCGTGGCGAGCGCCCCGCCTGCGATCTGAGCAAGCTCGCGCACCAGGTCAGCATCACCATCGATGATGTGCTCGGGGTTTTGGGCGCCGCGCCGGGCCACGGAGACGAAGGGGCCTTCGAGGTGGATCCCGGCGATCTCCTCCGCGGCGGCGAGCTCGGCGAGATCCGACACGCGCTCGCGCAGCGTCGCGGCATCGGCCGTCACCAGGGAGGCGACGAGCGAGGTCGTGCCGTGCCGACGGTGCTCGTGCACGGCGGTCAGCATCGTCTGTGCATCCGCCGCATCGGGGAAGGACGCCCCGCCGCCGCCGTGGCAGTGCACATCCACCAGGCCCGGCAGGATCAGGTCGTCATGTTCCACAGTGCTCTGCGCAGTGTGCGCCGGAGCCTGCGCGGCGGGGCCGGACCAGATGATGTCCTGCCCGCTGATGAGCACAAGCGCGCCGGGCATGAGGCCGCCGGGCAGCACGGCGGTGCCGTGAAGGGCGAGGTCGCAGGTGAGAGGGGTGGCGGATGCGGGGGCGGTCATCGGCTCTCCAGTCAGATGAGATGGGAACGAGTCAGCGGGGATCGTGCTGCCCCGCAGAGGAAGCGGGCGGCGTTGGGTGGGACAGGGCTGGTCGCGGCGTGTGGGGCGTGGCGCTGGCACACGAGAGCACGAGGCGGGACGGCCGGCTCAGAACAGGCGCGACTCGGCATCGTCGATGCCGCGCAGGGCGTCGTAGTCCAGGGTCACGCAGTCGATACCGCGGTCCCCGGCCAGCACGCGGGCCTGCGGCTTGATGGCCTGGGCGGCGAAGATGCCGCGCACGGGTGCGAGCAAGGGGTCGCGGTTCAGCAGCTCGAGGTAGCGCGTCAGCTGCTCCACGCCGTCGATCTCCCCGCGGCGCTTGATCTCGATCGCCACGGTGCCGCCGGCGCCGTCGCGGGCCAGGATGTCCACCGGGCCGATCGCGGTGGAGTACTCCCGGCGCACGAGCGTCCAGCCATCGCCGAGTGTCTCGATGTTCTGGGCCAGCAGCGCCTGCAGATGCGCCTCCACGCCGTCCTTCTGCAGCCCGGGATCCACGCCGAGCTCGTGGGAGGAGTCCTCGAAGACCTCGAACAGCCGCACCCGCAGGCGGTCCCCGGACTTGTCATGCACCACGTCCCACTGCTCGATCCAGGGGCCTTCGAGGTCGTCCTCATCCTGCTGGGCCGCGGCGATCTCGGCATCCCCGCGTCGGGTGGTGCTCAGGGTGCACGGCGGGCTCATCCAGTTCAGCGGCTTGTAGCTGCCGCCGTCGGAGTGGACCAGGACGCTGCCATCGGCCTTGAGGATCAGCAGGCGGGGCGCCTGGGGGAGATGGGCGGTGAGCCGACCGGTGTAGTCGACAGAACAGCTGGCAACGACGAGACGCACCCGGCCAGGGTACGTCACCGCCGCCATCGCCGGTCGGGACCGTCCGTGCCTCCCCTCACGTGCGTGTGGCGGGCACGGGCCCGGAACCGTATCGTGGGCAGGTCACTGCCTCGGCCCGTCCCGGGCCGCCCCGAAGGAGCGTCACCGTGCAACGAATCCTGGCCGCCCTGCTGATCCTGATCGGCGTCGCGGGCCTCGTGCTGGGCCGCCTCGGCGAGACCACCTGGGCGCCCGAGACCCAGACCACCGCGACCGTCGAGCTCGATGATCCCGGCCCCGCCGTGGTGATCGATCCCGGTGTGCTGTACATCGGCGGCCAAGAAGGCCGCGTGACCATCGAGGGTGAGGGCGAGGTCAGCCTGATCACCGCTGGTGGCGGCGATATCGATGCCTACCTCGAGGGCGTGCATCACACCCGGATCACCGGGGCGAGCGACTGGCAGACCCTGAGCGTCGAAGAGGTCGAGCCCGAGGGGGAGGCGGAGATCGCAGATCCCACCTCCTCGGACCTGTGGCGCACCATCGATACCTCGCAGAGCCCCGCCACGATCGATGTGGCGGAGTTCTGGGCCCAAGAGAATGACGACAACCTCAAGCCGTATCGGCAGATCCTGATCGTCACCGACGGCACCGCCCCGGGCGCTTCGAAGGTGTCGATCACCTGGCCGGTCGACGCTGAGAACGAGTGGGTGCCCTACGCCTACGCCGGTGGCGCCGCGATCGCCGTGGTGGGCCTGGTGCTGCTCGTGGTGTCCGTCGGCCGCGGGTCCTCCCGCCCCAGCGGGCGCCGTCGCCGCGTGGATGATGCCGCGCCGCCCCGCTCCGAGCCGGCGGAGTCTGTCGCCGGTGGGTCCGAGGCTGCGGACCTCGCTGCGCCCAGCGATGATGATCCCACGGATGATCCCACGACCGAACAGCTGCCCACCATCGATGATGAGGAGCCCCGCCGATGACCCGCCCTGATCACCGCACCGGCTCCCTGCGGGCCACCCGCAGGATCCGTCCGGGCCGTCGTGAGCTCCTGCTCGGCAGCGGACTTCTCGCCGCCGGCGCGCTGAGCGCCTGTGCGAGCGAGGTCGAGCCCCCCGCCGCCCCGGTGACGGGTCCCGAGCTCGAGGCCCCCACGCCGGTACAGACCGAGGAGCAGCTGTCCACCGCCATCAGCGAGATCCATGAGGCCGTGGCCGCCGCCGATGAGAAGCGGTCTGCGAAGCCGCTGGACCCTCGCGTGGTCGGCTCCGCCCAGGAGTTCCGCTCCAAGCTCTACAAGCTGATCAAGAAGTCCAAGGGCTTCGCAAAGGACCTCGAGCGCCCCGGCGCCTCGATGGTGATGCCGCTGACCAGCGTGGACGCCGAGTTCCCCCGGACGGCGATCGCCCTGGTGGAGGACGCCGGGGACTCCGGGGTGCCGTTCTTCATGGCGCTGCGGCAGGAGTCGGCGAAGGACCCGTACACGACCTGGGGCTGGGCGCAGCAGGCGGTGGGCGTGGAGATGCCCGATGTGGCCAATGCGCTCGTGGGCTCCCAGCAGGTGGGGCCGGACGCGGATGATCTGCTGATGACCCCCATGGCCGCGCTGAAGCTGTATGCCAAGGTGCTCTCGGACGGTGATGAGGCGGATCCGGACGACAAGCTGGCCGATGACCCCTTCAAGGTCCAGACCCACAAGAATATCGCCCAGGAGCGCAAGGAGCTCAACACCGGGGTGGACTACGACGAGGCGGCGACCATCAAGGAGGTGTGGACCGTGCGCGAGGAGGACTTCGTGGGTCTGCGCACCGACGAGGGCGGTGCCCTGGTGATGTCCACCATCACCTCCAAGCGGACCGTGCGCATCAAGGAGCGCGGCACCATGCGCTACGAAGAGGAGAACCCGTACACCAAGGCGGCGGGGACGCGGGAGTTCAACGAGAACTTCATCCGCACGTTCGGCACTCACGTTGCCGTGCATATCCCGCCCAAGGGCGCGAAGGGCAAGATTCAGCCGGTGGGTGCCACACAGACCGTGCTCGGCGTCACGGGGGAATGAACGACCCCGAGGCAGCAGTGCGGTGGCGCCGCGCGGGTGCTCTCACCGGCTGAGCTCGTTGCCGCCCCGCGGGATCGCCACTGCCTAGACTGGTCAGGTCCCGACCACGTCGAAGGAGTCCCTGTGACCGATCCGTACGGCATCATCGATCTGTCCACGCTCAAGCAGCCCGCCGGCTCGGAAGAGTCCGGCAGCAGCACCCCGGCCCAGCATGAGGTGGCCGTGACCGAGCAGGGTCTCGAGCAGATCATTGCCGACTCCCAGCGCATCCCCACCCTGCTGCTGGTCACCAGTGCACGGGTGCCCGATGGGGAGTCCTTCCTCGCCGCGCTGCGCAGCGCTGTGGATGCCAAGGGCGGAGCGGTGCGCCTGGCGACCGTGGATGCCGATGCGCAGCAGCGGGTCGCAGCGGCCCTGCGTGTTCAGCAGCTGCCCACGCTGCTGCTGCTCCTGCTGGGTCAGGTGCAGCCGATCGTGCAGTCCGTGCTGCCCGCAGAGGAGATCTCCGCACTGCTGGATCAGGTGGTGCAGGTGGCGCGGCAGCAGGGCATGGAGCTGCCGGAGGGTGCCGGAGAGCAGGCGCCCCCCGAGGAGCCGCTGCCGGAGCTGATCGCCCAGGCCTACGCCGCGATCGACCAGGGGGATCTGGAGGGCGCACAGTCTGCGTTCTCCAAGCACCTCACCGAGAACCCGGCCGATGCCGAGGCGAAGGCGGGACTGGCTACGGTCTCGCTCATGCAGCGCACGCAGGGCCAGGACCTCAACGGCGCGCGCGAGCAGGCGGCGCAGCACCCGGAGAATCTGGACGCGCAGCTGCTCGTGGCGGACCTTGACATGCTGGGTGGGCACGTCGATGACGCGTTCGCGCGCCTGCTGGACCTGCTGCGCGGCGCCGATGCGGAGACCAAGGACACCGTGCGCGCCCGCCTGTTGGACCTGTTCGAGGTGGCCGGGCCCAATGATCCTCGCGTAGCCCCCGCCCGCAAACGCCTGGCGAACCTCCTGTTCTGAGGCCTGGGGTCAAGAGCCCTAGCCCCCAGCCCAAGCCCCGCGAAAAAAAAAAAAGAAAAACTGCTTCCGCCTCCATTATCTGGCGGAATGCACCCGCGTTCGTCCCTCATCACAGCTTTCGCATGTACTCCATACGTATTACTACTCGCTGACCCCTCAGGAGCTGTATATTTTCACCTGCGACAACATTTACAGG
>NZ_JALLAL010000022.1:0-47429 GCF_023062615.1 Brachybacterium sp. Marseille-Q7125
ATTGAACTTTAAAGTAAAAACAGACCAGATAATTGAGAAGAGTATAGAAAGTATTTTTTTTCAGGAAGAAGTAGGCTTACGAGATCTTGCCTAGTCTCTTGGGCTCGGAGATGTTTATAAGGGACAGGCCCCGGACCCCGCCGCGGGCGCCGAGGCCACCAGCCCCGGCCCCCCGCGCATCACCTACCCCATGGACCTGCCGGTCTCCGAGCATCGTGAGGAGATCCTCGAAGCACTGCGCGAGAATCAGGTCGTCGTCATCGCCGGCGCCACCGGTTCCGGCAAGACCACGCAGATCCCCAAGATGCTGCTCGAGCTGGGGTTCGGTCGCGGCGGGAAGCTCATCGGCCACACGCAGCCGCGGCGCATCGCGGCCCGCTCCGTCGCCTCCCGTATTGCCTCCGAGCTCGGCGAGAAGCTGGGGGAGGGGACCGTCGGCTACCAGGTGCGTTTCACCCGCGAGACCTCCCGCGGCACCCGGCTGAAGCTCATGACCGACGGCATCCTGCTCGCGGAGATCGGCCGTGACCGGCTGCTGAAGCGCTACGACGCGATCATCATCGACGAGGCGCACGAACGCTCCCTGAACATCGACGTCATCCTGGGGTATCTGCGGCAGATCCTGCCGCAGCGCCCCGACCTCAAGGTGGTCATCACCTCCGCGACGATCGACCCCGAGCGCTTCGCCCAGCACTTCGCCACCCGCCTGCCCTCCGGGGATCTCGAACCCGCGCCGATCATCGAGGTCTCCGGCCGCACCTATCCCGTCGAGATCCGCTACCGGCCGCTCGTGCTCGAACCAGAGGTGGACGAGGACGATGAGCTCGAGGACATCCACTCGATCGAACGGGACCTCACCCAGGCCATCACCGACGCCGTCGACGAACTCGCCGCCGAAGGCCCCGGCGACATGCTCGTGTTCCTGCCCGGCGAACGGGAAATCCGCGAGATCTCCGATGCGCTCACCGCGCACCTCAGCCGCGGGACCCGTGGGCGCAGCGCCCTGCCGGTGGAGGTGCTGCCCCTGTTCGGGCGCCTCTCCGCCCAGGACCAGCAGAAGATCTTCTCCCCGCCGAAGGCTGGCACCTACCGTCGGATCATCCTGTCCACCAACGTGGCCGAGACCTCCCTGACCGTCCCCGGCATCACCTACGTCATCGACTCCGGGCTCGCGCGCATCTCCCGCTACTCCCAGCGCACCAAGGTCCAGCGCCTCCCCATCGAACCGATCTCGCAGGCCAGCGCCGATCAGCGCTCGGGTCGTTCCGGACGCCTCGCCCCCGGTATCGCGATCCGCCTCTATTCCGAGGAAGACTTCGCCTCCCGCCCCGAGTTCACCGAACCGGAGATCCTGCGCACCTCGCTCGCCTCCGTGGTGCTGCTGATGACCTCGCTGGGACTCGGGGACGTGGAGTCCTTTCCCTTCGTCGAACCCCCGGCCTCCCGCGCCATCACCGACGGGGTGCGGCTGCTCGATGAGCTCGGCGCCATCGAGAACGCCCCCGATGAGCCCGGCGGGAGGCGGCTGACCCGCGTGGGCCGCACCCTGGCCCGCTTCCCCCTGGACCCGCGCATGGCCCGGATGCTCATCGAGGCTGACCGTCTCGGCGCCCTGAGGGAGGTTCTCGTCATCGTCGCAGCCCTGTCCATCCAGGATCCGCGCGAGCGGCCCCTCGGCCAGGAGCAGCAGGCGAAGGAGAAGCACAAGCGGTTCGAGGACGACACCAGCGACTTCATCACCCTGTGGAACCTGTGGACCCACCTCCAGCAGCGCCGCAAGGACCTCTCCTCCTCCGCGTTCCGCCGCGAGGTGCGCTCCGAATACCTGCACTACCTGCGGATCCGCGAATGGTGGGATCTGCATGCGCAGCTGCGGGAGATGGCGGGGGACGTGGGGCTGTCCGCGAACGACACGCCCGCCTCCCCACAGGCGATCCACCAGGCACTGCTGGCAGGTCTGCTCAGCCACGTCGGCCTGTACGAAGAGCGCCACCGCGAATACGCCGGAGCGCGCGGCGCCCGCTTCGCCCTCTGGCCCGGTTCCGCCCTCGCCAAGAAGCGTCCCGACTATGTGATGGTCGCTGAGCTCGTGGAGACCTCCCGACTGTGGGGCCGCGTCGCCGCCCGCATCGACCCGGCCTGGGCGGAGGAGATCGGCGCCCATGTGGTCAGGCGCTCCTACTCCGCGCCGCACTGGTCCTCTAAACGCGCCTCAGCCATGGCGCATGAAAAGGTCACCCTGTACGGCGTGCCGATCGTCGCCGACCGCGTGGTGGGCTACGGGCGCGTGGACCCCGAGACGGCCCGCGACATCTTCCTCCAGCATGCCCTCGTCGAGGGGGACTGGCGCACCCGCCACCACTTCTTCCGCGACAACCGCGCCCTGATCACGCAGCTGCAGGAGCTGGAGGCCAAGACCCGTCGGCGCGACCTGCTGATCTCCGACGACCAGCTGTTCTCCTTCTACGACCAGCGCATCCCCGCGAAGGTCGTCTCCGCCCGCCACTTCGACTCCTGGTGGAAGAAGCAGCGCCATGAGACCCCGGACCTGCTCACCCTCACCGAGCAGGACCTCATGGCCGCCGATGAGGGCGTGGCCGCCCAGATCGCCGCGGACTTCCCCGACACCTGGGCGCAGGGAGATATCACCCTGCCGCTTGCCTACTCCTTCGGGGACATCGGCGCGCAGGGCCGTGAAGGGGTGACGGCCACGGTGCCGCTCGCGGTCCTGAACCGCCTTTCGCCGCGCGGCTTCGACTGGCTGGTGCCCGGGATGCGCGAGGAACTGATCACCGAGCTGATCCGCTCCCTGCCCAAGCCCATCCGCCGCCACCTCGTCCCCGCACCGGAGCGCGCCAAAGCCGTGGCCGCGACCCTCCACGATGAAGATCCCGACGGCGGTGAACCGTTCCTCGAGGCCGTGGCCGATGAACTCGTGGCCCTCCCGGGTGTACCCGATGACCTGCCGCTGTACGGCCCCGAGTTCGACCTCACCAAACTTCCCGCCCACCTGCGCATGCACTTCCGGGTGGTGGACGGGAAGGGCCGCCAGGTCGGCGCCGGCGATGACCTCGAAGCACTCAAGGGCAGGCTCAAGCAGCGGGTGGACGCCTCGGTCACCTCCCAGGCGGAGGACCTCACGCGTCGTGACCTGCCCGGCTTCCCCGAGCAGGGTGTGCCAAGGGTGCATGAGTCCCGGGTCGGAGGGCTGAAGGTCACCGGGTATCCGGCACTCGTGGCCCGCCGCGGGAAGGACGGTCAGCTGGAGCGGGTGGACCTTGCCGTGCTCGCCACCGCGGATGAGCAGCATCTCGCCCACTGCGAGGGCGTGATCGCCCTGCTGGACCGAGACCTCGGGGCGGACCTCGGGCGGGTGCTGCAGGCCCTGCCGAACCCCACCAAGCTCGCCGTGGCCGGCTCTGATTACCCCTCCACCGCCGCGCTGCTGGCCGATGCCTCCCGCGCCGCGACCGTGCACCTGGCCGGGGACGCGCAGGTGCGCACCCGCGCGGACTACGACGCCCTGCTGGCCAGCGTGCGGGAGCGGCACGATGAGGTCGCGGCGCAGGCTGTGAAGGACGCTGCGGCCGCGCTCGCCGTCAACGCAAAGCTGCACAAAGAGCTCTCCCGCTCTACGTCGCTTGCGATCCTCTCCCACCTCACCCAGATCCGGGAGCATGCCGCATCACTGCTGGGAGAGGGGTTCATCTCCCGCGTGGGCGTGGAGCATCTGGGGGATCTGCCGCGCTACCTCGAGGCGGACCGGCTGCGCCTGCAGAAGCTGCCGGAGAACCCGCAGCGCGATGAGCGGCTGGCTTGGGAGGTTGCGGATCTCGAGCAGTACTGGGCGAGCGTGCGCGCGAAGCTCTCGCCGCGGCGCCGCGCGGAGGCGGATGCCCAAGCGATCGACTGGATGCTGGAGGAGCTGCGGGTGAGCCTGTTCGCCCAGACCCTCGGCACCGCGCAGACCGTCTCCGACACCCGGATCCGCAAGGCTATCGCCGCGCTGACCGCCTGAAGCGGTGCAGTCTGGGCCCGGGACCGCAGGCAGGGCGTCAGGGCTGTCCAGCGGGTGGACAGCGCGGGATTGGGCAGATTTTTGCATGGCACCTCTGGCCGAGCCCCTCGAAAGTGCCACCCCATATCCCGCTGTGCCGGGCAGGCGACAGCTGACCGGGACCGATGCCGCACACCGCTTACGACCAACTGCATCCGAGCACGTCATGCCCTGGTCAAGAGCGCGGCGGACGCCGTGGGAGGTGGCACGAAAGTGCCCTCCACAGCCTCGTCGGCCCTGATTACGGTGGCACGCGCCCCCCTTCCCCGGGCCCCGACCATCGTCCCCTGCCATGAGGAACCCATGCCCACGCACCGCGCACTTTCGGCCCGCACCCCGTCCGTCTCCCGCCGTGGCCTCCTCCTCGCCAGCGCCTTCGGCGCCGCGGGGCTGACCACCGCCGCCTCTCTCGCCCCCGCCCGCGCCGCCGGTGAGGTGTGGACCGAGGAGTTCATGACCCGCCCTGAGACGGTCGAGGGCTTCGACGTCAACGCCATGACCGACTGGCAGGTGGAGAACGCGAAGTTCATCATCGCCCGCTGCGCCGGCCATGGCTTCGGCATCGAGGGGACGAAGATCACGCTCGCCACCGCGATCGTGGAGTCCTGGCTGTACAACTACGAGCCGGCCGTGGACCACGATTCCGGTGGCCTGTTCCAGCAGCGCCCCTCCATGGGCTGGGGCAGCTACGAGCAGGTGCGCCACAAAAAGCTCGCGATCGACGCGTTCCTGGGCCTGGGCCCGCACACCTCGAACCCGGGTCTGCTGCAGCTGCAGCCCTACTACAAGGAGTGGGATCCGGGAGCCGCCGCGCAGGCCGTCCAGCGTTCCGCCCACCCCGAGCGCTACGGGCAGCAGATGGGCGCCGCGCAGATCATCTGGGACCGCTACGCCCCCGATGTGGACCCGTTCACCGGCTGATTCCTGTCCCGCCAGCGCCGGCGCGCTCCGCCTCGGGCGGAACCGCGTCGGCGCTGTCATATGTCTCGTGAGGCGGACAACACCTCGATAACGGGGCGGGGAAACGCGGCGAGCCCTTCGCGCCGATGGCTACGCTGTGCCCCATGTCACCGATGCCATCCGTGAGCTACTCCATCACCATCCGCCTCGAGTTCGCCGCCCGCTCGGCGACCGTCAGCGACATCACCTCCCATATCGAGAGCCACGGGGCCACCGTCACGGCACTGGACGTCTCCGCCTCCGGTCCGGAGCGCATGCGGGCGGACATCACCGTCCTGACCGTCGGCCACGACCACGCGATGGAGGTCGTCGAGGACCTCAAGAGCTTCGAAGGCGTCGAGCTCGGCAAGGTCTCCGACCGCACCTTCCTCGCCCACCTCGGCGGCAAGCTGAAGGTTGAGTCGAAGGTGCCGATCCGCCACCGCGATGACCTCTCGATGGTCTACACCCCGGGCGTGGCCCGCGTCGTGAGGGCTATCGCCGACAACCCCGAGGACGCCCGGCGCCTGACCATCAAGCGCAACACCGTCGCCGTGGTCACCGATGGCACCGCGATCCTGGGCCTGGGGGACCTGGGGCCGCTCGCAGCGATGCCCGTCATGGAGGGCAAGGCCGCCCTGTTCAAGCGCTTCGCAGACATCGACGCGTTCCCCATCTGCCTGGACGCCCACTCGGTGGAGGACATCGTCGCGCACGTCAAGGCGATCGCCCCGGTCTTCGCCGGCATCAACCTTGAGGACATCTCCGCCCCGCGCTGCTTCGAGATCGAGGATCGCCTGCGCGAGGAGCTGGACATCCCGGTCTTCCATGACGACCAGCACGGCACCGCGATCGTGGTCGTCGCGGCGCTGCGCAACGCCCTGCGCGTGGTGGGCAAGCAGATCGAGACCGCCCGCATCGTCCTGTCGGGCGCCGGCGCGGCGGGCACGGCGATCCTGCGCCTGCTGCGTGCGGCCGGGGCCCGCGACATCGTGGTCACCGACATCGACGGCATCGTGCACGAGAACCGGCCGGGCCTGTCCGGTCGCCTGCCCTGGATCGCCGAGATCACCAACCCCCGCGGCCTCACCGGCACCCTGCGCGACGCCGTCGCAGGGGCGGATGTCTTCATCGGCGTCAGCGCTGGGAACATCCTCTCCGCCGCGGATGTGGAGACCATGGCCGAGCGGTCGATTGTGTTCGCAATGGCCAACCCCACCCCGGAGATCGATCCCGCCGAGGCAGTGAAGCACGCGGAGGTTGTGGCCACCGGCCGCTCTGACTTCGCCAACCAGATCAACAATGTGCTGGCCTTCCCCGGCGTGTTCCGGGGGCTGCTGGATGCCCGCGCCTCCCACGTCAGCGACCGGATGCTGCTGGCCGCAGCGCGCGCACTGTCCGACGTGGTGACGCCCGAGGAGCTCAACCCCACCTACATCGTCCCCAGCGTCTTCAACGAGAAGGTCACCACCGCCGTGGCGAGCGCCGTGGAACAGGTGGCGCGCGAGGAAGCCGGGACGGTGGACACGATCACCGGGGCGATCCAGGCGATCAACGCCGACGAAATCCGCTACGACGGCTGAGGCTGACGGAGCCTCCCGAGGCCGTCGCACGGGCCTCCCGGGGCTGTCGGACGGAGCCTTGCGCGGCTGGCTGTCGGACGAAGCCTTGCGGGCCCGAGCGACGGAGCCTCGCGGGTCCGCGCGATGGTGCCGTCTGCTCAGGCGAAAGCCAGGCGTGCGAGGTCTCGTCGGGCCGCCTCGACCGTGAACCAGCTGCGGTACGGGTGCACCCGATTGGTCAGCAGCACCGCGACGGTGCCGGTGCGCGGATCGGCGTGGATCGAGGTTCCGGTGAACCCCGGATGCCCCACCACATGCTCAGCGAGGCGCCCGGGCGCGGTCTCCTGGCCGATGCGCAGACCGAGCCCCTGCCGCCAGGGCGCATCGGTCGCCGGACCGCCGGGCAGCTGATCGGCGGTCAGCAGCTCCCGGACGGCGGGGGACAGACGCGGCCCGAGGGTGCGCCCGGCGAGGATTCGACCGATGGCGAGCGCGCCAGGCAGGGTCGCGAACGCCCCCGCATTGCCCGCCCCACCGAGCGACCAGGCGGTCTCATCGTGGGTGCTGCCACGCACCAGACCGCGCGGCGGATCCTCCTGATGCTCGGTCGCGGCAGCATGGGCCGCGTCTGCGACATCCGGTGTCCACGTGACCCCGGTGGCGCCGGCCGGATCCAGCACTCGCCGCCGCGCGAGCTCCGGCAGCGGGGTGTCGGTGAGGGCTTCCATGAGCGCCCCCAGCAGGATGAAGCCGATGCACGAATAGGCGTGGGCCTCACCTGGTGCGTGATCCAGGGTGGCGCTGCGCACGGCATCCAGCCGGGCTTCGCGGCCGCCGGGCATCCGCCACAGCGGCATCACCGGGGGCAGCCCCGAGGTGTGGGTCAGCAGGTGGTGCACGGTGATGTCCGGGCGCGGCGCGGGCATCAGCTCGCGGACCGGCTGGTGGACATCGAGCATCCCGTCGTCGATGAGCGTCGCCGCCGTGAGGGCGGTGAGGATCTTCGTGACCGAAGCGAGGTCGAACAGAGTGCGCTCGGTGACCGGCTCCACCGCAGGCGCGTCTTCGGGCAGCACCGACCCGTCAGCGGCGAACAGAGCGGTAGAGCCGGAGACAGCGGTGGCCGCTGGAGTATCCGGTCCCTCGATCGCCGCGGCGGCACCGACGGAGGCCTCCCGGGGCGCTGCACTGTGCGGGGCCGGGGCGGGGCCGGGAGGTCCGGCGGTGCGGGCAGCGGCGGTGAGTGAGCCGATGAGCTCGGTGAGGTCCTGCGGGACGGCGGGGCGGGGCATCGGGCTGGTCTCCTTCATGATGCTGAATCGGGGTCCATGAAGCTGAATCGGGGTCCACGGTGCTGAAAAGAGGACAGGGCCAGCGGGGACGGCGGGATCAGAGCGGTTGGTCCGGCAGCTCGCGCTCCCGAGCCGCCCGGCGCAGCGTGCGCTCCACTGCCCAGGCCACGACGCCCAGGGCGATGCCGACGACGTCGGCGAGCACATCCAGCAGCTCGCCGGAGCGCCCGGGCAGCATGATCTGCACGAGCTCGATGAGCACCGCATGCGCCAGCGCGACGAGCACCACCCAGCCGATGGGGAAGCGGCGCCGCGGCGCCAGCAGGCGACCAGCAGCCCAGACCGTCAGCGCGAACACCACCACATGCACGAGCTTGTCGATCCCCGGGGTTGCGCTGCCGGGCAGATCCTGCGGCAGAGCCGGCAGGTAGAACGCCAGATTCACCAGCAGCGCGAGGACCAGCGCCCCCGCCCGCCACGAGAGCGCCCCGCCATCCCGGGCGATCTCATCGGGCACATGGCGGGGCAGCAGGGCGGCGATCCCCGACCGGTCCGCGCCCTTCTCCGGGGCTGGGCGGTTGGGAAGCTGGGTGCGATCCATGCCCTGCATCGTCCCATCCGGGGCCACCGACACCCGGGAGGCAGGGCCGCTAGGCTTCCTCCAGCAGCGCATCGACCCCAGGAGAGTGCCATGTCCTCCACGTCCGACCCGTCCCGCATGGACCCCTATAGCGATGATCCCGGTGCCGCGCCCACCGCGGTGCTGGACCGTAAGGTCGCCGAGCGTGAGCAGATCACCGATGACGGTGACCACGACCGGTTCGCGCACTACGTCCGCAAGGACAAGATCACCCAGGCCGCCCTGTCCGGCACCCCCGTGATCGCCCTGTGCGGGAAGGTGTGGGTGCCCGGCCGTGACCCCGACAAGTACCCGGTGTGCCCCGAGTGCAAGGAGATCTACGAGGGCATGCGCGAGCCCAATGACGGCGGGGACGGCTCCGGCGGTGGCAAGAACAAGGGCGGCGGCTTCCGCGGCTTCTTCGGTCGGCGCTGAGGGCGCTCTCGACAGACGCACAGCGCGACACACCCGGCGATTTCCTCACACCGCGCCGCAGCCCCAGATCCGCTCGGCGCAGCGGTACGGTGGGCCCCGCCGTGAGTACTCCCTCCTTGTTCTCCTCCAGCGACCCGCAGCGCCCCTCCGAGGCAGCGGCCAGGTCGCTGCCCGTCGCCTACCCCGAACGCGCCGCCTGGGGCACCGTCCCCAAGCTGCGTGCCTGGCAGGCCGAGGCCCTCGAGCTGTATCGCAGCACCGCACCGCGGGACTTCCTGGCTGTCGCGACGCCCGGCGCCGGCAAGACCACCTTCGCGCTGCAGGTTGCCGCCGGGCTGCTGGCCGAAGGGACCGTCCGCCGCGTCACCGTCGTCGCCCCCACCGAGCATCTGAAGACCCAGTGGGCCGATGCCGCCGCCCGCGTGGGCATCTCCCTGGATCCGAACTTCACCAACGCCCAGGGCCGTCACGGCGGTCACTATCAGGGCGTCGCGATCACCTACGCGCAGGTGGGCATGCACCCCGCCCTGCACCGAGCCCGCACGGAAGCTGACCGCACCCTCGTGATCCTCGATGAGATCCACCATGCCGGTGACGCCCTTACCTGGGGCGACGGTGTGCGAGACGCCTTCGATCCCGCGACCCGGCGGCTGTCGCTGACGGGGACGCCGTTCCGCTCCGACGATGCGCAGATCCCCTTTGTCAACTACGAACAGGACGGCGAGGGCTTCCTGCGCTCGAAGGCGGACTACACCTACGGCTATGGGCAGGCGCTCGCCGATCACGTGGTGCGTCCGGTGCTGTTCATGACCTACTCCGGGCGAATGCACTGGCGCACCAAAGCTGGCGACGAGGTCTCCGCGCAGCTGGGCGCCCATGAGACCAAGGACATCACCCAGCAGGCCTGGCGCACCGCCTTAGATCCGGCGGGGGAGTGGATCCAGGCGGTGCTCGCCGCCGCCGATCGGCGCCTGACCGAGGTGCGCCGTCATGTCCCGGACGCCGGGGGACTCGTGATCGCCACCGACCAGAAGGCTGCGCGCGCCTACGCCGCGACCCTGCGGGATATCACCGGTGAGGAGCCGACGGTGGTGCTGTCCGACGACGCCGGTGCCGGCCAGCGCATCGAGGAGTTCTCCGCCTCGATGGACCGCTGGATGGTGGCGGTGCGCATGGTGTCCGAAGGCGTGGACGTGCCACGGCTCGCCGTCGGGGTCTACGCCACATCGACCTCCACCCCGATGTTCTTTGCCCAGGCGGTGGGGCGTTTCGTGCGCTCTCGCACCCGCGGGGAGACCGCCAGCGTGTTCCTGCCCACCGTCCCCATTCTCCTTGCGCACGCGGCGGCGCTCGAGGCCGAGCGCGACCACGTGCTGGACCGCCGCCCCGCCCAGGGCGATGCAGAGACCGGGCTCGATGAATCCCTCATCGAGCAGGCGAACCGCACGGAGCGCGCCTCCGATCAGCTGGAGATGAGCTTCGAGGCGCTCGAATCCGAGGCGTCCTTCGACCGGGTGCTCTTCGACGGCGGCGAGTACGGCACCGGCGGCATGGTCGGCAGCGAGGACGAACAGGAGTTCCTCGGCATCCCCGGGCTGCTGGATCCGGAGCAGATGCGCGTGGTGCTCCAGCAGCAGCAGGCCCAGCAGCAGGAGCGCAAGCGCCGCTCCGGGAACGCCGGCAGCTCCGTCGTGCCCGGCGTGGTGGACCACCGCCGCCTCATGGACCTGCGCAAGGAGCTCAGCTCCCTCGTCTCGGCGTGGGCGAAGAAGTCCGGCACCCCGCACGGCTCGGTGCACAACACCCTGCGCCGACGCAGCGGCGGCCCAGCTGTCGCGCAGGCCAGTGCAGAGCAGATCCAGGACCGCATCGACATCGTGCGCGGTTGGTTCGTCGGCCGACGGTGAGGTGCCGCGCAGCGGGTCCTGAGGGGGCCGTGGCCGTGGCGACGCAGGCGGCGCCGCGCCTCAGTCCAGCGCCCGCGCCGCCTGCGTCCCGTCGGTGAGCGTCGGGATCGCCACCGGGCCGTCCGGACCAGCGTCGGCGGCGATCCCCAGCTCCGCGACCGATTCCGCATGCCGGTGCCGAGCCTCGGCCAGCCGTTCGCGCGGCCGCGTCGGCCCCACCGGCTCACCGGCCTCAATCAGCGGCACCTGCAGTGGACGCAGTGAGGTGCGCGCCCACTCGGGGCTCGCATCGGCACGGGTCAGCTCACGGGTGAGCTCTCGCTCGAACTCGGCGACCTCATCCGGACCCGGTAGCACCAGCTCAGCGCGAGCCTGCTCACCCACCAGCAGGCGGTATGCCGCCTTCGCTGCGCCCTGGGTCGACTTGCCGGTGGATTTCTTGGCCACCGGATGCATCTGCCCGTCGGCCCCCTCGCGCTCCACCAGCTTGTACACGAACCCGGGAGCGGGATGCCCGCCGCCGGTCACCAGCTTGGTGCCGATGCCGTAGCCGTCCAGCGGAACCTGTGCGAGCTGTTCGACCTTGTACTCATCCAGATCACCGGTGGCGGTGATGCGGGTGGATGTCGCCCCCAGGGAGTCCAGCAGCGTGCGCAGCCGTGGCGCCTGCTCCAGCAGATCCCCCGAATCCAGCCGTACCGCCCCGAGCTCGGGCCCCGCGATATCCACCGCGGTGCGCACCGCCTGCTCCACGTCATAGGTGTCCACCAGCACCGTGGTGTCCGCACCCTGGGAGGTGATCTGGGCGCGGAAGGCATCGGCCTCCGTGTCGAACAGCAGGGTGAAGGCATGCGCGGCAGTGCCCGCCACGGGGATCCCGTAATGGGCTCCGGCGGCGAGGTTCGAGGTGGAGGCGAAGCCCACCAGGTACGCGGACCGGGCCGCGGCGATCGCCGCATCCTCATGCACGCGCCGCCCGCCCATCTCGATGCACGGCCGGCCCCGCGCCGCCGTGACCATGCGGGAACCGGCCGACGCCACCCCGGAGTCATGGTTCAGCATCGACAGCACCACGGTCTCGAGCATCACCGCGCCCGCGAAGGTGTCCTCCACGCGCAGCACCGGCGAGCCGGGGAAGAACAGCTCGCCCTCCGCGTAGCCGTGCACATCCCCGGTGAAGCGGTACTGGGCGAGATGGTCGAGGGTGGACTCCTTCAGCAGGCCGGTGCGGCGCAGATACCGCAGGTCCTTCTCATCGAAACGGAAATCCGTGATCGCATCGAGTACGCGCGCGGTGCCGGCCACCACGCCGTAGCGGCGGCCTTCGGGCAGGGAACGGGTGAAGACCTCGAACACGCAGCGGCGATCCGCGGTACCCGCTTCGAGGGCGGCTTCCAGCATCGTCAGCTCGTAGAGGTCCGTGAGCAGGGAGGAGGTCACGAGCCCCACGGTAGTGCGTGGCGAGCAGCGAGAAGCACCGGCGCGCCCCGTAGACTTCACGGGCATCGTGTCCGTGCGGGCGCGAACGGACCAGCAGCCCGCCGAACCGGAGCCAGAAGGAGGACGCGCAATGCATGACTCGCCGCCCTTCGGCGGAACCGGGACCGAGACGCGTCCGGGCGGTGCCACACTCGTGGACACGGACACCCGCGCGCCTTGGCGCACCGTGGTGTGGAACGACCCGGTGAATCTCATGAGCTACGTGGCCTTCGTGTTCCGCCGCCACTTCGGCTACTCCCGTCTGGTGGCGGAACAGCTGATGCTGCAGGTCCACGAAGAAGGGCGGGCGATCGTCTCCCGCGGCTCCCGCGAGCAGATGGAGAACGACGTCACCGCCATGCACTCCTACGGTCTGCACGCGACGATAGAACGCGCCGGGGAAGAGGACTGATGGCCTACGCATTCCGGCGTCGGCCCGACGGCTCCCTCACCTGCCGCCTGGACGGGGAGGAGAAAGCGATCATCGCCCAGGTCGCCCAGGAGACCGCCGACCTGATCCGCGCAGACCTCGGCCTGGGGGAGTCCGCGGAAGCTCTGGCTCGCGCCGCCCAGAGCGAGGACCCGCTGCGCCGCCTGGAGGCGGAGTTCGCCGGCCGCGAGCCCCGCACCCCGTCCGACACCGCGATCAAACGCCTGTTCCCCGACGCCTCGGCCGACCCTGAGGCCGCCGCCGAATACCGGCGCCTGGGTCAACAGGATCTGGCCGACGGGAAGCTCGCGGACCTGCGCGCGGTGATCCGGATCCTCGACGCCACCGGCCCCGGCCCCTCCGAGGTCAGCGTCGACGATGACCAGGCGCTGCAGCTGCTGCGCGCCCTCAACGATGTGCGGATCGTCCTGGCGGATCGCCTGGGTCTGCAGCGCGATGGCGACTTCGACACCGTGCGCATGCTGCAGCAGATTGGTGAACGCGTCGAGGGCAGCGCCCTGGAGGACGACGAGCACGTCGGATCCGATGTCGTGATCGCCGTCTACGAGCTGCTGTCCTGGCTGCAGGAGAGCCTCCTGCGCGCCCTGGACTGAGCGGGCGCCCCGACAGGCAGCCTCGAGCAAGCGCCCGTCCCATCGGGCGCGTGGATCCGGCGCACACGCCGCGCTGTCCATGCTCATCTCCCGGCGCGACCACTGTGAATCCGCCCGCACTGAGCGAGCCATCACTGCCCCGGTCAGGGCGGCGAACTAGCCTGCTGGGGATGAACAATGCGCCGATCGGGATCTTCGACTCCGGGGTGGGCGGCCTGACCGTGGCCCGCGCCGTGCTGGATCAGCTGCCCCACGAGGAGCTGATCTACATCGGCGACACCGCGCACGGTCCCTACGGCCCGCGGCCCATCGCCGACGTGCGTGCCCTGGCCCTCACGATCATGGACGACCTCGTGGCCCGGGGTGTGAAGATGCTGGTCATCGCCTGTAACACGGCATCGGCGGCCGTGCTGCGGGACGCCCGGGAACGCTACGACGTGCCCGTCATCGAGGTGATCCAGCCGGCGGTGCGCCGCGCCGTAGCCGCCACCCGCAACCGCCGCGTGGGCGTCATCGCGACCGAGGGCACCATCACCTCCCGCGCCTATGAGGACGCCTTCGCCGCCGCCCCCGATCTGACGCTCACCACCCGCGCCTGCCCCCGCTTCGTCGAGTTCGTCGAACGCGGCGTGGTCAGCGGGCCCGAGGTCCAGGCCATCGCCGAGGGCTACCTCGCCCCCGTGCGGGAGGCCGGGGTGGACACCGTGGTGCTCGGCTGCACCCACTACCCGCTGCTCGCCGGGCCCATCAGCTACATCCTGGGACCGGACGTCACTCTCGTCTCCTCCGCGGAGGAGACCGCCCTGGACGTCTACCGGCAGCTGCGCGAGACCGACCAGCTGCGCGAGACCCCCGCGGCGCCCCGCCACATCTTCGCCCAGACCGGCACCGGTACGGCCGGAGCGGATTTCCCGCGCCTGGCCCAGCGTTTCCTCGGGCCGCTGGTGACCATGACCGGCACTCTCCCGGTGGTGAACACCCCATGACCCGTCCCCGGCAGCGGACTGCGACGTCCGCGAGGAGCATCGACTGATGAGGATCACCGTGATCGGCTGCTGCGGCAGCTTCGCCGGCCCCGATGGCGCCGCCTCCAGCTACCTGCTGGAGCATGAGGACGCCTCCGGCCGCACCTGGCGCATCCTGTTGGATCTCGGATCCGGCGCCTTCGGCCCGTTGCAGCGTGTGCTGGACCCCGCGGATCTCGATGCCGTGATCATCTCCCACCTGCACCCGGACCACTACCTGGACGTCACGGGCCTGGAGGTGTTTTGGGCCTACCACGAGCGCGACGACCTGGGCACGTTGCCGATCCACGCCCCCGCCGAGCTGCCGGACCGGATCGCCGCCGTGCTGGGCCGCAACGGCATCATCCCCGACGGCGTGAGCCGCGCACCCTTCGAGCACCACGTGCTCGCTGACGCCGAGCGGTTCACCATCGGCCCCCTGAGCTTCGAACCCCGCCTGGTGATCCACCCCGTGGAGGCCTACGGATTCCGCATCACCGACGGCGCCTCCACCCTCGTGTACTCCGGGGACTGCGATGAATGCCCCGCCCTGGATGAGCTCGCCGCCGACGCGGACCTGTTCCTGTGCGAGGCCGGCTACATCGAAGGGCGCGACGACCACTTCACCGGCGTGCACCTGACCGGCAAGCGCGCCGGCGAGTGCGCCCAGCGCGCGGGTGTGAAGCAGCTCGCGCTCACTCATGTGCCGGCCTGGACCGACCCGCAGATCCCGCTCGCGGAAGCCCGCGAGCAGTACACCGGCCCGATCACCCTGGTACGGCCGATGGATATCCTGCACGTGCATCCCTGACCTCCCCGCAGGTTTCCGCACCATTCCCGGAAGGATCTCCATGACCTCGAGCGCCCCCACCCCCGCCGGCGACCGCGTGGACGGCCGCACCCCCGACCAGCTGCGCGAGGTGCGTATCACCCGCGGCTGGCAGGACCAGGCCGAGGGCAGCGCGCTCATCGAATTCGGGCGCACCCGCGTGCTGTGCACCGCGAGCTTCACAGAAGGCGTGCCGCGCTGGAAGACCGGCTCCGGCACCGGCTGGGTCACCGCCGAGTACGCGATGCTGCCGCGCGCCACCAGCACCCGCTCCCCGCGCGAATCCGTCAAGGGCAAGATCGGCGGCCGCACCCACGAAATCTCCCGGCTGATCGGCCGCTCCCTGCGCGCCGTCGTGGACATGGAAGCACTCGGAGAGAACACCATCCAGCTGGACTGCGACGTACTCCAGGCCGACGGCGGCACCCGCACCGCCGCCATCACCGGCGCGTACGTAGCGCTCGCCGATGCGATCACCTGGGGCAAGCGCCACAGCTCCATCCCCGCCGCGAAGACCGTGCTCACCGATTCGGTCAGCGCCATCAGCGTCGGCATCGTCGACGGCCGTCCGCTGCTGGACCTCGAATACCGCGAGGACGTCGACGCCGGCACCGACATGAACGTCGTGGTCACCGGTTCGGGGGCCTTTGTGGAGGTGCAGGGGACCGCCGAGGGCGCGCCCTTCGATCGCGCTGAGCTGGGGGCCCTGCTGGACCTCGCAACCGCCGGCTGCGAGCAGCTCGCCGCGATCCAGCGCGACGTCCTCGCCGAGCAGCGATGAGCAGCCCAGGCATGCCCACCCTGCCGCCTGCCGCCCGGGTGATCCTCGCCAGCTCCAACCTCAAGAAACTGCGGGAGCTGCAGCGGATCCTCACCGCCGCGGTGCCGGGCCTTCACACTGAGCAGGTGATCTCCGCCGCTGGCATCGACCTGCCGGAGGTGGTGGAGGACGCGGTGACCTTCGAGGGCAACGCCCTGTTGAAGGCCCGCGCTGCCGCCCGCGCCACCGGTCTGCTCGCGGTCGCCGATGACTCGGGACTCGCTGTCGATGTGCTCGGCGGGGCGCCCGGGATCTTCTCCGCCCGCTGGAGCGGCCGACACGGCGACGATGACGCGAACAACGACCTGCTGCTGGCCCAGCTCGCCGATGTCCCCGATGCGCACCGGGCAGCGCGCTTCGTGTGCGCCGCCGCGCTCGTGGACCCCCGCAGCGGGGTGCCGGGTGCTGAGCCGGTCGAGCATGTTGAGCGCGGGGAGATGCCCGGCATCCTCCTGCGCGAGCGGCGCGGCGAAGGCGGCTTCGGCTATGACCCGTTGTTCCAGCCGGACGGCGAGATGCGCTCCGCGGCGCAGCTGAGCCCCGAGGAGAAGGACGCCATCTCCCACCGCGGCAAGGCGTTCCGGGCGCTCGCCGCGCACATCGCCCGGCGGCTCCCCCCGCAGTCCCCGCAGCCCTGAGTTCGGCTCAGATCAGTCCGCTGTGGGCAAGGGCGCGGCGCACCAGCGCATCGCGCCCACCGTCCATCTCATCGAGCGGGGTATTGGCCCCCAGCAGCTCGTCGACCGTGTACCAGCTCAGCTCGAGCGCATCCTCCTGCGGAGCGCTCTCCCCGTCGATCGGCACGATGTACACCAGCGAGATGGCGTGCTGGCGCGGATCGTGGAAGGCGGATTGCCCCGGGGTGGGGAAGTACTCGGCGACCGTGAAGGGAGTGGGGGAGACGGGGATGCGCGGCATCGCCATAGGCCCCAGATCCTTCTCCACGTGCCGCGAGATCGCCTCCCGCAGCGTTTCGTGGACCATGACGCGACCGGAGACGATCGCCCGCACGATCTGCCCCTCTCCGGAGGCTCGCAGCAGCAGCCCCACCTCCGCGATCGAGCCGTCCACCTCGGTGCGCACCGGGATCACGTCCACGTAGCAGATCGGCAGCTGCCGACGCAGCTGAGAGATGTGGGAGCGCTCGAACCAGGCGCCCTCGGTGTCCAGGGCGGTACGGGGTGTCATCGGGAGGTCTCCTCACTCGCGGGGTCGGTAGGGCGCAGAAGCTCCCCGGTGAGCCCATGCTCGGTGGACGGGGTCAGGTGGCTGGGATCGAGGCGGAAGCGGGGGTGGTGATCCCGGCTGGGCAGCGTCACGGCATGCTCCACCGGCTGCCCCGCGATGAGAGAGACCCGCCAGGTCAGATCCGTCAGCTCCACCAGGGACAGGGCGCCGTTGGGAAGCGAGGGCAGCGGGCGCTGGATCACTCCGGAGAGGATGAATCGGATCAGCGTCCCATGCGCCACCACGAGGACCTTCTGGTCCGGGTAGCGCTCCTCGAGCGACTCCAGCGCGTCGACGCCGCGATCGGCCACCGCCTGGTGATCCTCCCGGCCGGGGAAGGAGCGGCCCGGATAGCGGTCCTGCATCTCCGTGACGTCCTGGCCCTCCGCGGCGCCCCAGTCGATCTCCACCAGGCGCGGATCGGTGCCGCCGAAGGGGATGGAATGGTCCTGTGCGATGATCCGACCGGTCTGCTCGGCTCGCCGCAGTGGGGAGGTGACCACGACGTCCCAGTCCACCGTCGGCTGCCCGTCCAGCGCTGCATGCGCCTGGGCGATCCCGGTCTCGTTCAGCGGGATGTCGGAGGATCCCTGGAAGAGATGCTGCCGGTTGTACTCGGTCTGTCCGTGACGGACCAGGCCGAACAGCGTCATGGAAACCTCCCGAGATCGTCGTGACCGGTGCGAAGGGTGTCACGCCCCAGGGTACGGGGTGACGCCGCCCACGTCGCCCGGGCGCGTTCGAGAGATCCTGGTCATACGGCATGGCGGCGGGCAGGGGATACGGGCCCAGCGCCTGCCGAGGTCCTCGGGGGTCAGACGGGCCTGTGGTTCGGTGACCCGGTGCCCGACACCCTGGCCCACCCCGCCTTCGCGCTGCCCGCGCCGCTGCGCGATCAGCTGCCGCCGCCGCATGGGCTGTGGGCATCGCGGTGGCCCGCTCCCTCGTGATGGCGGTGTTCCAGGCGGCCACCACCAGCGTCCTCCTGGTGTGCGGTGCCGTGATGATCGGTGGCCTGTGCTGGCATGTGGTCCGGAGGCAGCGTGCCGCGGGAGACCAGCGTGCGCGAGAAGGGACTCGAACCCTCACGCCCTCAGGCACTGGAACCTAAATCCAGCGCGTCTACCAATTCCGCCACTCGCGCGCCCGCCCAGCCTAGCGGTCTGCACGCAGTGCTCCGGTAGGCTCGGGGCCCACCAGCCCGAGCGGATCCGCGAGCGCACGCCCGCGCGCACCGGCGCCCGTGCTGGATCCACCATCATCGATCCCGTCAGGAGTCCCCATGAGCGCCCTTGCTGGCAAGACCGCCGTCGTCACCGGTTCCTCCCGCGGGGTGGGAGCCGCCACCGCCGCGCTGCTCGCCGAGCAGGGCGCGAACGTCGTGGTCAACTACCGACAGAAGGCACCGCGGGCGAACAAGGTGGTCTCCGGCATCCAGGAGAAGGGCGGACAGGCCGTGGCCGTCGGCGCCGACCTCACCGATGCCGACGCCGTCGCCACGCTCATGGACACCGCCGTGGACACCTTCGGGGGCCTGGACCTGCTGGTCCTGAACGCCTCCGGCGGGATGGAGAAGGACCTCGGCGAGGACTACGCGATGCGGCTGAACCGGGATGCACAAAGCGACGCGCTGACCGCTGGGCTCGCGCGGATGACCAACGGCGGACGCGTCGTGTTCGTCACCAGCCACCAGGCCCACTTCATCGACGACGTCGAGACCATGCCGGAGTACGAGCAGGTAGCCCGGTCCAAGCGGGCCGGGGAGAACGCCCTGACCGCGCGGATCGAGGAGATGAGCGCGAAGGGCGTGAGCTTCGTGGTGGTCTCCGCGGACATGATCGAGGGCACCGTCACCGCGACGCTCCTGGACCGGGCACGTCCCGGAGCGCTCGAGGCCCGCCGCGAGGCCGCCGGGAAGCTGTACTCCGTGGAGGAGTTCGCCGCCGAGATTGTGCGCATGGCCACCGCCGACGTCGAGACCGGTCACGTGGAGCTGGTGGGAGGCGCCGAGGACTTCCTGGCCCGCACCGGCGCCTGAACCATCCACCGCCTGCCGCGTCACGATACGATCAGCACGATCGTCGCGCAGCGCCCCGACGCTGCCCGCACGAGAACGAGCCCCAGCCGAACCGGAGGAACCAGTGGCCGATAAGAAGAGCCTGGACGAGATGCGCGATGAGGCCTACCGCCGTCAGGACAACCTCGCCGCGGACATCGACGAGCTCCTGGACCGCGTGAACCCCAAGAACGCCGTCACCCGCTGGAAGAACGAGCTGGTCGGTTCCATCAAGGATTTTTCGGCCGCCGATGACGGCAAGACCCCCGCGCTCCCGGTCGCGATCGCGGGCGGCGTCATCGGCGTGGTGCTGATCGGCGCGGGCATCGCGGCAGCCGTCGTCCTATCGGGCCGTCGCGAGGATCCCGAGGAGGCCTCCGCCCAGCGTGCGGCGGAGCGTCTCCAGGAGCGCCGCAAGGCCCAGAAGAAGAACTGACCGCCCGGCGCGGATACGACACGGCGCCGATCACCCTGCCGGGTGGTCGGCGCCGTTGTCTGTGCGGCCCTCGGAGGTGGCTCTCGGGGCGGATCAGCGCCCGTCGCGCTGAACCGTCCCGTCCAGGTAGCGCCACACCCCGTCCTCACGCGTGAACCGGCTGATCTCGTGCAGGCGGAAGCGACCGCCCTCGCGCTTGCCATGGGCGGTGAACTCCACCACCCCGTCGTCGTCGAAGGGCCCGCCCTGCTCGGTGCGATGCACCTCCAGGCGCAGCCAGCGGGACTCCTCCCCGAGGGATGCTTCGAGCGCCGAGCGCAGCGGTCGCGTACTCGGATGCCATGACGCCATCACGCGGTCGATATCGCCCACGGCGAAGGCGGTGTACCGCGAGCGCATAAGCGCCTCGGCGGTGGCAGCGCGGCGCTGACCACGCAGTACCGGCGCGCAGCAGGAGCCCAGCACCTCGCCGGTGCCGCAGGGGCACCGGGCGTCATCGGCGAGCGGGACAGGGTCGACGGGGGAGCGGCTCATCCCTCGAGTATCCCCGATCGATGAGCCATCCTCGTTCCACGAACGGGACTGCGCGCCGGGCTCGGGGCCGAGCGCTGCAGCATCGCGGCTCCCTGCGGTATCGCAGGCGTCCTGCGGCACTGCGGCGAGGACAGAGCGTCGCCGCCGACACCTCTTCAGCGGCGCGACCAGCCAGGGGTGGAGGGGCCCACCGTCGGCCGCCACCCGGTCTCGGACATGAACCGCACCGAGGAGACCCGCAGAGAGCGGCGCTGGGTGTCCAGACGCGTACCCACGAGAGCCTGGGTGATCTCCGGGTAGAACTTCGCCGGCGCATCGGCTCCGGCTTCCATACCGAGGTCCTTCGCCCACCGCTTCTTGGTGATCGGCTCCCCGCCCACGTTGTAGAACCCGGAGTCCGCCCGCAGCGCCGCCACGAAGGCGCGCCCGGCATCCGAGTGGTGCAGCAGGGTGATGTACTGCTCCGGTCTGCCCAGCAGCAGCGGGTCCCCATTGCGCACGGCCTTCAGCCCATGGGTGGTGTGCCGATCGCGGCCGAACAGCTGCCCCAGACGCAGGATCACGGCGCTGCGCCCAGAGGTCGCGAAGTCCACGGCCGCCCGCATCTCCCGCACGCGCGGGCGGAAGGCCTGGTTGCGCACCGACAGCGGCTGGTCCTCGCCGATCCAGTCCGAGCCGTTGTCGCCGTACAGGTACACGGTGGACTCCTGGATGAGCTTGCGGGCACCCGCCTGCGCGGCGGCCTCCGCGACCGCGACCGAGGCTTCCAGATGCAACCGGTCATCCTCCCGCCAGGCCAGCGGACGCAGCCCCGCCATACCGACAGGCACATGCGCGAGAGTGTTGATCACCACGTCATGGCCGCGGAAGGTGCGGGTGAGGTCGGTACGGGAGAACACATCGGCGACGATGGCCCGCCCCCCGCGGCCTTCGACGATCGGGATCCCGGAGTCGCGACGCGTGATCCCGGTGACCTCGTGGCCGACAGCGACCAGCGCCTCCACCGCCTCCTGGCCGAGCACCCCGGTGGCACCGGTGACCGCGATCCTCACGCTGACCTCCTGCAGCGGTCGGGCCGAACCCTTCCGCGTCGACGACGCTGGACGGACCGAGTCTAGGCGATCACATCACACCTGCTGGATAGGCCGTCCTGGGCAGGCCGTCACCGCATCACCCCCGGCACCGCACGCGACCTGCACCCTTGCCTGTTCGCTCGCTCACAGAACGCGGAATCGAGTTGGACAGCGCTCCGGGGCGCGGTAAGGTTCTTCTCCGTTGGCGCCATTAGCTCAGTTGGTTAGAGCAGCTGACTCTTAATCAGCGGGTCCGGGGTTCGAATCCCTGATGGCGCACCCGTGAGAAAGCCCCCGTCGGATATCCGGCGGGGGCTTTCACGTGCGACGGGCTCAGAGCACCGTGTCCTCGGGGGCGGCGAAGGTGTTGCACCGGGACAGATCGCCCTCGCTGTACCAGCCGCGCAGCGCCCAGCGACGCAGTGCTTCGCCGCTGCCGTGGTAGGGACTGCCGGTATATGTCATGCCCGCCGCGCCTGTCCCATCGTGAGGGGTCGGCGCGTAGTCACCGCTCTGCTGGGCCATGACGGCCCAGGCGATGCATTCGGCCTGGAGCTCCTTGCGCACCGGGGTCTCGGTGCTGAAGGCCTCCAGCTCCGTGAGCGTCATGCCGTCGGCGTCCATGAGCGCTGCGGGCGCGGCCGAGATAGGTGCGGTGGCGGAGTCTGGGCGGCCCTCGCGTGTCAGCAGAACGGTCGCTGTGACCGCGAGAACCACGACGAGCAGGCCGGACAGCAGCAGCGCCGACGGTTGTGCGTCCGGCGCGAGACTGCGCTCAGCGGAAGCGCTGCACCGCGAGCGGGTTCGCGATCGCCAGATCGCGGATCTGCTCATGTTCGGTGTGCGAGAGCACCTCGCCCAGGGTGCCGCGGGCGAGAATTCTTCCCTGCCCCAGGTAGGCGATCTGCGGGCATAGGCGCTGCAGCAGCTCCAGATCATGGGAGGCGAGCAGCACGCCGATGCCCAGACGTTCGATGGTGGCACGCAGCCCTGCGGCGAGCTCAGCGCGCGTGTTGGGGTCCACGGCGGTCAGCGGCTCGTCGAGCACCAGAATTTCCGGACGGGTGGCGAGCGCCGTCGCCAGAGCCACCCGCTGCGTCTCCCCACCGGAGAGAGTGCGCATCGTGCGCGTCAGGTACTGCGGTCCGAGCCCCACCGAGGCCAGCATGTCCGCGGCAGAGATGCCATGGGTGCGCCCGCCCTTGCGCGCCTCCTTTGCGGCACGGTCCAGACGGTTCGCGACGGTCTCGCGCGGGTCCAGGATCGTCATCTCGTACTGGGAGACGAAGCGGACGGCAGCGCGGAAGTCCTTCTTGTCCCGGCCGCGGATGCGCGAAACGTTGCGCCCCCGCCAGGTCACCTGTCCGGCGCTCGGCCGGATCGCCCCGGCGAGCACGTCCACCAGGGTGGTCTTGCCGGACCCGGACTCGCCCAGCAGCCCCAGCGGCGCCATCCCCGGGGTGATCTCCAGGTCGATGCCCTCCAGGACCCTCTGGCCGGGATATCCGGCGACGACGGACTGGGCGATCAACGGGGTGGCAGACATCGGCAGTGGTTCCTCCAGACGGTACGGGACGCGCACGACTCTAGTCCCCGCCCGCTGCGGGGGAGCTGCCGTCCGGCCCGACGTGGCCTTCAGGAACGGACCAGCCGCGCGATCGCCGCGGAGGCTTCCTTGAGCTTCTCCTCGCCGGCATCCCCGCCGGAGCGGGCGGCATCGAGCACGCAATGCTGCAGGTGATCATCCAGCAAGCCCATCGCCACCGAGTCCAGGGCGCTCTTGAGCGCGCTGATCTGCGTGAGGATGTCGATGCAGTACTTCTCCTCATCGACCATGCGATGCAGCCCCCGGGCCTGCCCCTCGATGCGCTTCAGCCGGGCGAGGTAGCGGGACTTATCGGAGATGTATCCGTGATGATGCTCGCCAGTGGCAGCGCAGCAGGCATCGGAGGTGATGGGTGCAGCGGAAGCATCGGGCCCTCCGGGGGTGCCCTGCGGGGCGGGGGAGGGGATGTGATCAGTGGTGGTCACGGCAGCTCATTTCAGTGTCCAGAAGCCGAGAGGGCACGGTCATCGGTGGGGGCGTGGTCATCGGCGGGGGGTGTGGTCATCGCCAGGGGAGGGGTCATCGGCGTGGGAGCGGAAGGAGCGCAGGCGCAGCGAGTTGCCTACCACGAACACGCTCGAGAACGCCATGGCGGCCCCGGCCAGCATGGGGTTCAGCAGGCCCAGCGCCGCGAGCGGAATCGCCGCCGTGTTGTAGGCGAAGGCCCAGAACAGGTTGCCCTTGATGGTCCCCAGCGTGCGGCGGGAGAGGCGGATCGCATCGGCCGCGGCGCGCAGATCACCGCGCACCAGGGTGATGTCCCCGGCCTCGATCGCCACGTCGGTCCCGGTGCCCATCGCGAGCCCCAGGTCTGCCTGGGCCAGGGCAGGGGCGTCATTGACGCCATCGCCCACCATCGCAACCACGTGGCCGGCCTGCTGCAGGCGCGTGACCTCGGCGATCTTGTCCTCGGGGAGGACTTCGGCGCGAACCTGGTCGATCCCCACCTCGCGGGCGATCTGCTGGGCGGCGCGCTCATTGTCCCCGGTCAGCAGGATCGGGGTGAGCCCCAGGTCCCGCAGCTGAGCGATGGCGCGGGCACTGGTGGGCTTCACCGCATCGGCCACCACCAGCAGTCCCTCGACGCTGCCGCCGTGGTAGACCACAACGGCGGTGCGTCCCCGGGACTCGGCATCCTCCTTCGCCTGAACGAGGTCGGCGGGCAGCTTCGCGCCCTCCACGAGCCCGCTGCGCCCCACGAGGACCTCCGCACCCTCGACGCTTCCGCGTACACCGCGGCCGGCGAGGTTCGCGAAGTCCGTGACCTCCGGGAGGTTGCCGTGCTCCGCCGCGGCGCGGGCGATGGCCTGGGCGATCGGATGCTCTGATGCCGCCTCGAGGGCGCCCGCCCGGCGCAGCAGCGCAGCGCGGTCGATCCCGTCGGCCGGGATCACGTCGATCAGCTCCATGCGTCCGGTGGTGACGGTACCGGTCTTGTCCAGCACCACGGTGTCCACGCGCCGCGTGGACTCCAGCACCTCGGGGCCCTTGATGAGGATGCCCAGCTGTGCGCCGCGGCCGGTGCCCACCAGCAGGGCGGTGGGGGTCGCGAGTCCCAGGGCGCAGGGGCAGGCGATGATCAGCACGGCAACTGCGGCGGTGAAGGCCTGCTCCGGGCCGTGGCCGGTCAGCAGCCAGGCCGCGAGCACCCCGATCGCGATGACGATGACGATGGGCACGAATACGCCGGAGACCCGGTCGGCCAGGCGCTGGATCTCCGCCTTGCCGGACTGGGCCTCCTCCACCATGGTGGCCATCCGGGCCAGCTGCGTATCGGATCCCACGCGGGTGGCGCGCACCAGCAGTCGCCCGCCGGCATTGACGGTGGCGCCGGTGACCGCATCGCCCTCGCGCACCTCGACGGGCACGGACTCGCCGGTGAGCATCGAGGCGTCGACCGCGGAGGTGCCGGAGAGCACCACCCCGTCGGTGGCGATCTTCTCGCCGGGCCGGACCACGAATTCGTGCCCGACGGCGAGCTCGGAGATGGGGATGCGCCGCTCGGTGCCGTCCTCGAGGATCGCCACCTCCTTGGCCCCCATGTCCAGCAGTGCGCGCAGTGCGGCCCCGGCCTGGCGCTTGGACCGCTTCTCGAGGTAGCGCCCCAGCAGGATGAACAGGGTCACGCCCGCGGCGACCTCGAGGTAGATGTTCGCCGAGCCGTGCGAGGGCTCGATGCGCAGCGTGAACTCGTGCGTGAGTCCCGGCTGCCCGGCCTCCCCGAGGAACAGGGCGTACAGCGACCACAGGAATGCGGCGAGAGTGCCCACGGAGATGAGCGTGTCCATCGTCGCGGCACCGTGACGGAGGTTCACCGCAGCCGCCCGATGGAAGGGCCAGCCCGCCCACACCACCACTGGTGCCGTGAGCGTCAGGCACAGCCACTGCCAATGGGTGAACTGCAGGGCCGGAACCATGGACAGCACGATCACGGGCACCGTCAACAGCGCGGTGATGATCAGCCGCTGCCGCAGCGAGGCCAGCTCCGGATCGGTGTCCTCATCGGCAGCGGTATCAGCCGGGCCGTCGCCGCTCGGCGTCGGCGGGGCGGGGATCGTGGCGCTGTAGCCCGCCTGCTTCACCACGTCCACGAAGTCCTGCGCCGTGTACGTGTCCGGAGCGCTGACGTGCGCCTTCTCGGTGGCGTAATTGACGCTCGCGCTGACGCCCTCGAGCTTGCCGAGCTTGCGCTCGATCCGGTTCGCACAGGACGCGCAGGTCATCCCGTCGATCTCAAGCTCGATCTCGGTGAGGGCAGGGGGTGGCGACGAGGGAGTGGGCATGAGGGATCAGGCCTGCTTGGCGCTGTACCCGGCCTCAGTGACGGCCGCGAGGACGGCATCGGAATCCACCGGCGCCTCGGAGGTGACGCGCAGTAGGCCGGTCTCATAGCTGACCTCCACGGCGGTGACGCCGGGGATCTCGGAGACCTCCTCGCGCACAGACATCTCGCAGTGGCCGCAGGTCATGCCGGTGACGGTGAAATCGGTGGTGGTCATGAGGGCTCCTTGGATCGAATCAGGGATACCGGGAGGGGGTATCCGTAGACGCGATCATATACCCCTGCGGGGTATCAGTGGTGCGCGGTTCGCTCGCAGGGGAACGCAGGCGCCCCTGCACCAGGTGGATCACCACCGCGATGCTGAGGAACGCCACCAGCACCACCGCTGTGGTCACCAGCACCTGGCCCCAGGAAGAGGCCGTCGGATCCAGGAAGGCGTAGGGGTACCAGCCGGTGATGCCGCCACGGATCCACGTCAGCACCAGGAAGATGATCGGGTAGATCTGCCACAGGGGCACCCGCGCCCAGCGAGGGCGGTGGATGCGCGGGGTGAGCAGCCAGTCCGCCAGCGCGGCAAGGGGCGCCAGGCGGTGCAGCACGATCCCCGTCCAGCCGATGTCCCAGCGCAGCAGCTCATCCAGCGGCGCCACCAGCAGCGCATAGATGATCCCGGTCATGGCCAGGTAGAACGTCACGGCGCCGCGCACATCATCGAACCAGGCCGAGCGCCGGGACCCCAGCGCCATCCAGGCGCCGATCAGCACCACCAGGGCGAGGTTCGACTGGTTGGTGAAGAAGGAGATGTTCTGCGCCAGCAGCCCGTCCCGGGCCGACGTGACCGCGTTGTGCACGAGCGCTGCGAGGATCACGAGCGCCAGCAGCACTCGCAGCACTCGGGCGAGGATGCTCATGAGTCCGCCGGCCAGGAGTCGCGCACCGCGGCGCCGCCCTCGACGACGTCCTCGCGGGCGCCTTCGAGCTCTGTCCACGAGTCCTGCGGGCGGTAGCCCAGCTCGAGCGTCGTGTTCGTCATGGACCAGCGACGGTTCGGGTTGTCGGAGATCGCGTAGAACTCACCGTGCGTCACCGCCGCCTCGATCGCGCAGCGCACCACGCGGGTGCAGTCCCCGGGGCTCAGCCACATGGCGCGCAGAATGTCCTCATCGGCCTCAAGCGGGTTCTCGCTGAACCAGCCGATGCGCAGGTTGATCACGTCCAGGCCGTGCTCGTCGTGGTAGAAGCGGCCCAAGGCCTCGCCGAATATCTTCGAGACGCCGTAGAGTGAATCGGGGCGCGGCACCTGTGTGGGGTAGACCGGCCACTGCTCATGCCGGTCATACATGCCCATCGTGTGGTTGGAGGAGGCGAGCACCACGCGGCGCACCCCCGCCTCGCGGGCGGCCTCGAGCACATTGCGCACGCCGACGAGGTTCGCTGCCAGCACCGCCTCCCAGGAGGAGTCCGGCGCGGCGGCGCCGGCCATGTTCACCACGGTGTCCACGCCGTCCATGAGGGCGAGCACCTCGTCGTAGTCCTCCAGATCCGCGAACCTCAGTTGCGCCCCCTCGGGTGCCTTCTTCGGGTCGCGGCCGTGCAGGAGAAGGTCGTACTCATCGCGCAAGGTGTGGGCCAGGTGGGCGCCGATACCGCCGGTGGCACCGGTGATCAGGACACGTCGGGGAGTGTGCATGGGCCGATGATCCCGTGCTGCTGTGGGCGGGCACAAGCCGCGGGCGACGCCGATGGTGTCCAGACGCTGGAACGGCACCCCTGAGAATGTGAAAAACGCCCTGTGACCAGGGCGTTTTCGTGGGGTGATCGACGGGATTTGAACCCGCGACCGCCTGGACCACAACCAGGAGCTCTACCAACTGAGCTACGACCACCATGCGCGCCGCGTGGGCGCGACAGGAGACGATCATACTGCCTCTCACCGGGGAAGTCGCCTCGAGATGCCCGTCCGGCGGTGTGAGACGCGTTGCACCGGGAACTCAGCGCCGCGGAGGATATTCCATGCGTCTTGCCCGCGCCCCGCCGGCCCTCCACACTGGCGGCATGATCGTCGCCTTCTCCGTCCAGCCCACCGGTGAGCCGTCGGACCCATCGCTCACCCGCTCCCTCGATGACAGCTCCGATGCCGCGAGCGTGCATGACGCGGTGGCCGCAGCGGTGCGCGTGGTGCGCGCCTCCGGACTGTCCACTCGCACCTCCTCGATGTTCACCGAGATCGAGGGGGAGTGGGATGAGGTGATGGCAGTGGTCAAGGCCGCCACGATGGAGGCCGCCCGCTACGGCTCCCGCACCTCCCTGGTGCTGAAGGCTGATATCCGGCCTGGCCGCAGCGGGGAGCTGGACGGGAAGGTGCAGCGGCTGGATGCCGCGGTCGCGCGCCTCGAGGAGGACTGAGCCGACTCGCGCAAGACAGGCTGTGCAGCTGACGGGGCGCCGGCGGTCACGCGGACCGTCGGCGCCCTGTCACATGCGCTCAGCTGGATACGGTGCGGTCAGCTGAGTTTCGTACGCTCAGCTCAGAGGGTGGAGTCCAGCAGCCCGTCCCGCATCGCGGCGGCGAGCGTGGGCGTCACCGGCAGACGGGGGATCAGCGTGGCCTGGTAGGCGTGGTAGATGTCCGGCTTGCCCGGCCAGGTCACACCCTGCGGTGCATTGTTCTGATCCAGTTCGTGGAACCATGAGCCGTCCTCCGGATCCAGCAGGTAGGCGGAGATGTACTCCCACCACTGCTCGTACCGCTCAGCCCACACCCGCTCGCCCGTGACCTGGTACATCACCGCTGCGGCGCCGACGGCTTCGGCCGGCACCCAGTGCATGCGCTCACGCGAGACGGGCGTGCCGTCCCAGTCCACGGTGTAGACGAAGCCGGGCTGACCATCGGCGCCGAACGCCGCAGCGGACTTCTCCATCAGCGCGGTCGCGGCCTCGAGCATCCATTCCGGCGCCTCGCCGTCCAGAGCGATCAGCGCTGCGCGGGCGTGCAGCACCAGACGCGCCCACTCGATCCAGTGGCCGATCGTCGCGCCGTAGGGCCGGAAGGGGTGGGCAGGTTGGTCCTTGTTGTAGTCCAGCAGCGGGTTCCAGTCCACGTCGAAGTGCTCGGGCAGCGCCCAGTCGTTCGCACGGGCGAACTCGTCGATCGCCCGGGTGGCGATGCCAACGGCGCGATCTAGCCAGCGCCGCTCCCCGGTGACATCCGCGGCGGCCAGCAGTCCTTCGACCGTGTGCATGTTCGCGTTGATGCCGCGGTACTGCTCGCAGTCGGTGAAGGTGCGGTCGAAGGAGTCCACGCTCATGCCCGCGGCCTCGTCGAAGAACTTCTCATCCAGCACCGTAAGGGCTTCATCCAGCAGCTCCCGCGCCCCGGGCCGGCCCGCGGCGGTGCAGCTCGCGGCGGCGAGCACCACGAAGGCGTGGGCGTAGGCCTGCTTGGAGTCATCCACTGGGGAGCCATCGGCGACGGCGGAGTACCAACCGCCGCGCTCGGCATCGCGGAACACGCCGCGCAGCGACGTAAGCCCGTGATCGGCCAGACGGCCGAGGCCGGGCCGGCCCATCAGGTGGCCGAGCGCGAAGCAATGCGTCATGCGGCAGGTGATCCACAGCTCCGCGGGCCGGGAGAGGTCCGGCTGACCCTGGGAGTTGAGCCACGCGAAACCGCCGTCCTCCCGCACGGACTCGGCGCCGAACATGAGCAGCTCATCGCCCTCGGCCTCCAGCCAGGTGTGATGTGAGGGGCGGTCCAGCCAGGGCAGGTGCGGGCGGGCAGCGGTGTCGGTCACGGCAGTCTCCTGGGTATCTCGCAGCTCGAAGGCACGGGCGGCCTCCTGAGCCTGGGCGGTGGTGGGGCCGGGCTCGGGGACCATGAGCACCTGGCGGTAGTACTTCAGCTCCTGGATGGATTCGCGGATGTCCGAGAGCGCCCGATGCCCGCCGTGCTTGGCAGGGGTGTTGTAGTACACGCGGGGGAACCAGCGTTTGGCCAGCTCCTTGAGGCTCGAGACGTCGATGGTGCGGTAGGACAGCCAGGCCGCGAACTGCGGCACATCCTTCTCCAGGAACACGCGGTCAGTGCCCACGCTGTTGCCGGCCAGCGGCGCCTTGCCGGGCTCCGGGCAGAACTCCTTCACGTAGGCGAGGCACTGCGCCTCCGCCTCGGCGAGGGTCATGCCGCCGTCGAGCTCCTCGAGCAGGCCGGAGACGGTGTGCATGTTCACCACGAAGGGGTCCATGCCCTGCAGCGCCTCGGCCGGGGGCTTGATCACGACGTCGACGCCGTCCCCGAGGATGTTCAGATCTGCGTCGGTCACGAGGACGGCGATCTCGACCAGCGCATCACGCTGCTTGTCGAGGCCGGTCATCTCGCAGTCGACCCAGATGATGCGGTCGTTGATGGCACGAGTGGAGCTGGAGGTCACCGGACAACAGTAGCGCGAGGCCTCTCGCCCCTGGGCGGGCCTGCCGGGGGAGTGCCCGCGCGGGCTAGGGTGCGGCTCGACGACGACCGCACGTTACTCTGTGGTCATCAGGCCTCGAAGACGAGCCGACGAGTGCCCCAGGAGGGAGCCGCCATGAACATGTACCTCCGCATGCTGCTGTTCTTCCTGCGCGTGCGCGGGAAGTCCCCGCTCGGCATCTGGGACACCTCCCATGCGAGCTTCCGCGTGAACCCCGCCGATCTCGACGTGCAGCGCCACATGAACAACGGCCGCTACCTCTCGATCATGGATCTGGGCCGCATGGACCTCATGCTCCGCTCCGGCTTCTGGAAGCGGATCACCGACGCCGGCTGGTACCCGGTGGTGGCCGGACAGACCATCACCTACCGCAAGTCCCTCACGCTCGGGCAGAAGTTCGACCTCGCCACCCGCGTGATCGGCCACGACGAGCGCTGGATCTACATGGAGCAGGTGTTCCGCCGCGGCGACGCCGTCATCGCCGACGCCGTGATCCGGGCGCGCTTCCTGCGCAGGTCCGGCGGCTCCGTCGACGTCAGCGAGGTGCTGGACCTGGTCGGGCAACCGCCGGCGGACCTGGAGCTTCCGGCCTGGGTCGAGACCTGGAACCGGGAGTCCTCGGCCCACAGCAAGGCGCTGGGCGAGGCGGGAGGCGGCCGCTGACTGCACGGATGACGGCCTGTGACGCGAGGGCGTGACCGGCACCGTCGGCCGCCTGCCGCAGAACCTGTCGCTGCGCACAGGAGCCGCCGTCGCCGACCTGCTCGGCCTCCGGTCGCGGCCCGAAGCGCTGCGAGCGATCGAGGACGGCGACACGGATCCCGCGCACTACGACACCCTCGGCGCGGACCGGGACGTCGAGACCCGCGGCCTCGCCGCCCCCGCCCGGAACGGCCTGCTCGTGGTCAGCCGCGACGAGCATTTCCTCGCGCAGCCGGATATCGACCCCGGGTCATCCTCGACGAGGACGGTCTCCGTCCCGGGCAGGTGCCTGCGCCGAGCGTCGACGGATCTCCTCGACGAGGCTGATCGCCAGCAGGATCACCACGACGGTCAGCAGGATCCACTGCTCGAGGATGACGGCGAGGATCCCGGCGACCACCAGCGCGAAGAGATAGACGATGTTCAGCACCCGCAGCGAGATGCCCAGGAGCCGTGCGCCGAAGCGGGTGCGGGCGAGGCGCAGCAGGATCAGCAGCGCGATCGCGCCGAAGCTCAGCACCTTGAGGATCATCGGGACGGCTCCTGCTCGTCGGTCGGACGCGGGCCGGCGACGGGCCCCGCGAGGATCGACCCCACGCTACCGGGGCTTCGTGCGCGCAGACGCCGCGCCCGCGCCCGCGGTCGCTCGTGCGGTGCGTCCGGCGCCGTGCAGGGGGCACGTCGGCTCAGTGCTGCCAGCGCGGCACGACCAGCGGGGTGCCCGACTCCGGATCGACGATCACCCGGGCGTCCAACGAGAACACGTCGGCCACCAGGTCCTCGGTGAGCACCTCGTGAGGGTCGCCGGCGGCGACCACCTCACCGTCCTTCATCGCGATGAGGTGGTCGGCGTAGCGGGCGGCCTGGTTCAGGTCGTGCAGCACCGCGACCAGCGTCGTGCCGGTCTCGCGGTTCAGCGACCGGCACAGCTCCAGCAGCTCGATCTGGTGGCTGAGGTCGAGATAGGTGGTCGGCTCGTCCAGCAGCAGGATCGAGGTCTGCTGGGCGAGCGCGACGGCCATCCACACGCGCTGCCGCTGCCCGCCGGAGAGCTCGTCGACCAGACGGCCGGAGAGGTGGCGGATGCTCGTCGCCTCCATCGCCGCGATCACCGCCTGCTCGTCCTCGGGCGACCACGGGGAGAACAGACGCTGGTGGGGGTAGCGGCCGCGCATCACGAGGTCGACCACGCGGATCCCGTCGGGCGCCACGGGACCCTGCGGCAGCAGGCCGATCGAGCGGGCGAGGGACTTGGTGGGCAGGCGGTGCAGCGCCTCCCCGTCCAGGAGGACCTGCCCGCTGCTCGGGGTCAGCAGCCGGGTGAGGCTCTTGAGCACGGTGGACTTCCCGCACGCGTTCGGGCCCACGATGACGGTGAAGCGCTGGTCGGGGATCGCGACGGACACGTTCGGGCAGACGAGGTGGTCGGCGTAGCCGAGCGCCGCGTCGTCGACGAGGAGGCGGGTCATCGCGTCCTCCCTTCTCTGATGAGGAGCCACAGGAAATAGATCCCGCCGATGGACACCGTGACGATGCCGACGGGCAGCGGGGAATCGGGGTCGACCCGCTGGGCGATCACGTCGGCCAGCAGCAGCAGGAGCGCGCCGAGCGCGGCCGTCGGGCCGAGCGCGAGCCCGTCGGCCCGCACCAGGCGCCGAGCGATCTGCGGGGCGGCGAGCGCGATGAAGGACACCGGCCCGATCGTCGCGGTGGACAGGGCGATCAGGCCGATGCCGACCACGACCGCGGCGATCTGCACGGCGCGGACGTTCTGGCCGAGGGCCGTGGCGAAGGGGATGCCCACCTGCGTCACCTTCATCGGCCTCGCCAGCAGCGCGGCCGCGACCAGGAACACGATCGAGACCAGTAGCGTTGGCACGACGAGGGGCCAGGACATGCCCGAGAGGTTCCCCGCTCCCCACAGGCTCGCCATGATCGCGTCCTCCACCGTGGCGGTCAGCAGGATCCACACGTTCACCGAGGCCAGCATCGCGCTGACCCCGATCCCGACGATGATCAGCCGCACCCCGCGGACCGCGCCGCGCCGGGAGGCGAGCGCGAACACGATCAGGGCGGTGACGAGCCCGCCCACCAGGGCACCCGCGATCACGGCGGTGGTCCCGCCTCCGAGCAGGAGCATCACCACGAGGGCTCCGGTGTAGGAGCCGGTCTGGAAGCCGATCACATCGGGCGAGCCCAGCGGATTGGCGGTGAGGTTCTGGAAGAGGGCGCCGCTGATCGCGAGGCAGGCGCCGAGCAGCACGGCCATCACGATGCGCGGTGCCCGCCATTCGGCGACGACCATGGTCGAGTACTCGTCGCCGCGGCCGACGAGCGCGGCGAGGCCCTCGGCGGGGGTGATGCCCGCGGCGCCGGACAGCACCGCCCAGACAGCCACCAGCACGGTCGCGGTCCACAGCCCGGTGCACAGCCGCACCGAGCGGGCATCCAGGAGCATGAGCGGGCGGTGCGCCGGGCCGAGGCGCAGCATGGGGCGCCCGAAATCGAGGGTGGTCATCGCTCAGGCCTCCGAGACGCGGAATCGACGGACCATGTAGATCAGCACCGGCGCGCCGATGAAGGCGGTGACCACGCCGACCGGCACCTCCCCGGCGGTGAGCACCCGGCCCAGGGAGTCGGCGAGGCCCAGCACGATCGGCCCGATCAGCACGGAGCAGGCCATGATCCAGCCCTGGTGCGGGCCGACCAGCATTCGGGCGAGGTGCGGGGCGAGCAGGCCGATGAACCCGATGGGGCCGGCCGCCGCCGTCGCACCGCCCGCCAGGAGCGCGATCGCGATCAGGACCACCACGCGGGTGCGCTGGGGATGGGCACCCATCGCCACGGCCGCGGCGTCGCCGAGGGAGAGAACGTCCAGCGCCCGCGCGCTGAGCACCGCGATCACGAGACCGGCCAGGATGAAGGGGGCGATCTGCAGCGTCGCCTCCAGCGGCTGGGAGGCGGTGGTCCCGGCGGACCAGCCGCGCATCCGCTCGAGCACCTCGGAGTTCGTGAACAGCACCGCCGAGGTGAACCCGGACAGGACCGCGCCCAGCGCGACGCCGGCGAGGGTCATCCGGATCGGGTTGCCACGGGCCGGGCCCGTCGTGCCGATTGCGAAGACCAGCACGGAGGTGACCATGGCGCCGGCGAAGGACCACCACATGTACTGGGAGATGTCGGTCAACCCGAAGAAGGCCAGGCCCGCGACCACGGCGAGCGAGGCGCCGGCGTTGACCCCGAGGATCCCCGGATCGGTCATCGGGTTGCGGGTGACGGCCTGCATCAGGCCCCCGGCCACGCCGAGCGCCGCCCCTGCCAGCAGCACCAGCACGGTGCGGGGGATGCGGGAGAGCCAGACCAGTTGGGAGATCTCCTCGCTCGGGTCGGGGCGCAGCGCGAAGCGCAGCACCTCGTCGGGCGGGATCGGACGGGAGCCGACGAGCATGCTCGCGCCGAGGGCGATCAGGCACAGCAGCGCGAGGGGGATCAGCAGGAGTCGCCGCCGACGGAGAAGGGCCGGGCGGGCCGCGTTGTCCTCCGGCGCGGCCGAGGCGAGGTCCCTGCGTGCGGTGCCGGGCGGGGACGGGGGCGTCATCCGGTTTCAGGCGACGTCGTCCGCGGACTCCACCAGGGCGGTGACCTCGGTGAGCCAGTCGGCGTAGGCGCGCGAGGTCATGGCGCCCTTGGAGCCCCAGCTGCCGAGCTGGTCGGCCTGGACCGCGGGCAGCTCCTCCCACAGGTCGGCGGTGAAGGAGTAGTCCTCGCCGTAGCCCTCGATGAGGATCACGTCCGCGGGATGAGAGGAGGCCTCCTCCCAGGCGACCTTGCCCCAGGGGTTGCCCTCGGCCGGTGCCTCGCCGCCGACGACGGTGGCGCCGGCCTCCTCGAGCAGGGCGGCCTGCTGGAAGCCGACGGCGGTGTACAGCATCTCCTTGGTGGGGCTGGCGAGCATGATCGAGAGGTCCTTGCCCTCGAGCGCGGCGGCGAGCTCCTCCTTCGCGGTCTCGAGGTCGGCGTCGGCCTGCGTCACGGCCTCGGAGTCGACGTCCCCGCCGAGGAACCCCGCCACGTCGCGGGTCGCCTCGATCTCCTCGTCGATGGTCTCGGCGCTGGGCAGCGGGATGAACGGTGCGACCCGCGTGAGCTGCGAGTTCACGGACTCGTCGAACCAGGACCAGCCCGCGGCATCGCCGTGGCCGATGACGGCGTCGGGCTGCAGCGCGGCGAGCTTCTCGACGTCGATCTCGCCGTCCTGCCCGACCCGCTCGATGCTGCTGATGTCGATGTCGCCCATCACGAAGGGATTCTCGCAGTCGAAGCCGAACAGGGCGTCGGGCTCGACCCCGTACTCGTGCAGCGAGCTGTAGGCGTAGCAGTCCATGACCAGGGTGTCGGGCTGCTCGTCGAAGGCGATCTCGAGGTCGGCGAGGGTGGGATGGGTGAAGGTCACCGCGCCGGCGGAGTCCCCCTCGGGAGTGGCGCCCGCGCCGCCGGCGGAGCAGGCGGTGAGGGCGAGAGTCGCAGAGGCCAGCAGGGCAGGGAGGACGGCGAGACGCTTCACGGAGGGACCTTTCGTCGGAAGAGGGGCGGGGCCGAATAAAGGTTAGCAGTACCTAAGTAAGGTGAGGCAAACCTGTCGTGTGGAAGACGTCGGTGAGCGATGTCCGAGGGTGGCGTCGTGAGGCGGCGGATGCCTGGGGGCGGAAGCGCGAGGGGCTCGGACGCCGTCGCCCGGCTGCTCGGTCCTCGGCCCGGCGGAGAAAGCACGGCTCGATCGTGCGGTCGGGGATCTGCACGATGCGACCTCCGCGGACCTGCGCACGAGTGGCGGAGACTTCCTGCGCCTCCGAATGCCGGGGGCATCCGCCCCGACCCCGTCGCCGATGTCGGCTGTGACGCGGGTGAGGACCCGCTCTGAGCGCCCCCAGCAGGACTCGAACCTGCAACCTACGGATTAGAAGGCCGTTGCTCTATCCATTGAGCTATGGAGGCTGACGGCGCACGAGTCTACCGAGGTCGCGGCGTCGCCACGGCCAGGAGCGCGGTCCGTCTCAGCGACGTCGGCCACGCCGCTGGGCCGCCGACGGGGCCGGGGCGCCGGGCCCGGCCTGGCAGCGGGGGCAGAACCACAGCACCCGCGCCTCGGTGCCCTCGAGCCGCGGTTCGGCGAGCTCGCCGCGCTGGATGCGGGTGCGGCAGCGGCGGCACTGCTTCCCGCCGCGGCCGTAGACCCACAGGTCCCCGTCCCGGCCGAGCATCCCGCCGGTGGTCAGCCGCACCTCACGGTCCCGGTTCAGCACGAGCAGGCGATGGGCGAGGTCGATGAGCGCGCCCGGGTCCTGCTCCGCGGAGACGGGAGCGGCGGGGTGGAGCCGGCGCAGGAAGCACAGCTCGCTGCGGTAGATGTTCCCGATCCCCGCCAGGACGTGCTGGTCGAGGATCGCCAGGCCGATCGGCCGCCCCGGCTCGGCGGCGAGGTTCACGAGCGCCCGCTCCCGCAGGGTCGAATCCTCGTCCCACGCGGGATCGAGCAGGTCCGGGCCGAGGTTCCCGAGCAGCTGCTCCTCGTCGGCCGTGCGCAGCATCTTCACCTGCTTCACGTCGTAGGCGATCGCCCGCACCTCGTGACCGTCCTCGTGCCGGGCCTCGAGCACGATCCGGATCGTGTCGCGGGTGCGCGGCCCGGCGCTGGTGTCGCTCGAGCGCAGCGCCCTCCCCTCTACGTGCCAGATCCCGTCCATCATCAGGTGGCTGTGCAACGTCATCGGCGGTGCCCCGGGCGCGGGCGGGAGGAGCCGGATCAGCAGGTGCTTGCCGCGCGGGCGCACCTCGTGGACTCTCCAGCCGGTGAAATCCGCGGTCGCCGCACGCGGGACCCGGAGGTCGCAGACGGTGAGCACGGCGCCGGCGAGCGCGTCGTGGAGGATCCGGCACTGGCGCGCGACGGTGTCACCCTCGGGCATCAGCGATCACCCGCCCGCAGTCGCAGCGAGCGCGGTGAGCGGTAGCAGCCGGCCTCCGCGAGCGCGGCCGTGATCGCCGCGACCGGCTCGGTGTCGATCCCGTGCCCGTCGATCCGCTCGATCCGCAGCTGCGGCAGGCGGGAGTCCTCGGCGATCGCGCGGACGAGCTGGGCGGCGGCCTCGGGCGTCGCCTCCTCGTCCGCCCACCACAGCAGGTGCTTCCCGCCCTTGTCGACATAGGCCTGGACATGTCCGTCCCGCAGCAGCACGAGCGCACCGGCGCGGCGGGCAGGCCGCGCCGTGGTCCCCTCGGGCGGGGCGATCGGCAGGGCCGGCCAGGGGAGCGCCGCGCCGTATGGGTTCGCCGGATCGGTCGCGGCGAGCGCAACGGCGACCGCCTCGGCCGACGGGCCTGCCGTGCCGCCGTCGGGCCCCTCGGCGTCGCGTCCGGCCTCGGTCTCCCGGTCCCGGTCGCGAAGCAGGTCCACCGCCTCGGCGGGCGCGAACTGGGAGGCGCCGAGCCCGTCCACGAAGTAGCCGCGGCGGCAGCTGCCGTTCTCCTCGAGCGCGGCCAGCACCCGGTACACCGCAGCGAACCCGCCGGGGACGTCCTCGACATCCATCGCCCCGCGCGTGACCACGCCGTGGCGGTCCAGCAGCAGCGTCGCGAGCGCCGCGGCACGGGCGGCAGGATCGACCGGTTCGACCCGCACCGCGGACCAGCGCCCGGCACCGGCGGGCCCGGTCACGAGCTCGGAGGGGCTGGACGCGCCCTGGCGCATCATCGCCGCGGAGAGCCGCGCCGCGCCCCGACGTCCCAGGCTGCGTGAGCGCGTCGGGGTGCGGGGCGACGGCGCCTTGGCCGGCCCGCGGCCGTAGGAGCGCAGCGCCTCGAAGGAGTCGTTGGTGACCAGGCTGGTGAAGGCGAGGTCCCACAGCGCCTCGTGCGGGTCCTGCGGCCGCGCCGCCTCCCCATCGTCCGCCAGCGCGGTGAGGATCTCTCCGTGCCGCAGCGCGCCCGGGGTGGTGCGCAGCAGGGCGAGGATCCGGCTGGCGAGGGCACCGTCCGGGAGGGCGCCGGCGGCCTCCTCGAGCGCGTCGGCGTCGAGCCCCAGGGGGAGGGCATCGGCGAGGTGGAGACGGATCCAGCCGTCGTCGGCGCCGAGGCGGCCGTGACCGGTCCACATCAGCTCCCCGCTCGCGAAGGCGGCGTCCAGCAGGGCGGGCGTCACCTCCGGCAGCCTCGCCGGCAGCACCTGGGACTCCCAGGCCGACAGCGGCAGCGACACCCCGGCGAGCTGGTCCACGACCGAGAGCAGCCCGTCCTGCCCGGTCCAGGTGCCGCGCTCCCGTCGGCCGCCGGCGCGGCGCCCCACCAGGTGCTGCCACTGGCCGAGGAAGCGCGCATAGACGGGCCCCGCGACGGGGGCGATCTCCCGCCGGGACGCGGCGAGGCTCGCGCGGCGAATGCGGCGCAGCACCTCGACCTCGACCCACTCCTCGCCCTCCCGGCCGGGCGTGAACTCGCCCTGGGACAGGACCCCCTCGGCGGTGAGCTGCTCGAGCGCGGCCCGCGCCACCCCCGGCGCGAGACCGAAGGCCTGCACCGGCGCGTCGGCGAGGAAGGGGCCGCGGCCGCGCGCCCAGCGGGAGAGCAGCTGCGGGACCGCCCGGTCCACCGCGGCCAGGTGCACCTCGGGGATCCCCGGCGGCAGCGCCGTGCCGAGCGCATCGCGCAGCAGACCGGCGTCCTCGACCGCCGCGAGATGCTCCGCCCCGGCGATCCGCACCGTGAGCACGCGGCGGGACTGCTCGAGCTCGGCGCGGGCCGCGTCGAGATCGAGGCCGTCCACGGCACGCTCGGCGATTCGCGCGGGGGTGAGCGGGCCCAGACGGCGCAGCGCGTCGGCGATCTGCTCGGGCCCGCGCAGCGCCCGCTCCTCGGTCAGTCCCTGCAGGCGCTGCTCGACCTCGGCGATCACCTCGGCATCCAGCAGCTCGCGCAGGCTCACCGTGCCCAGCAGCTCGGCCAGCAGCGACTGGTCCAGCGCGAGGGCGGCGGTGCGGCGCTCGGCCAGCGGCGCATCGGTGTCGTACAGGAACTGCGCCATGTAGCCGAACAGCAGCGAGCGCGCGAAGGGAGAAGGCGAGGGGGTCTCGACCTCGCGCACCTGCAGGCGACGCCGCCTGACCTGCCCCATCAGCTCGACCAGGGCCGGCAGGTCGTAGACGTCCTGCAGGCACTCCCGCGCCGCCTCGAGCATGATCGGGAAGTCCGGATGCGGCCTGGCCACCTCGAGCAGGTGCGCGGCGCGCTGGCGCTGCTGCCACAGCGGCGCCCGCTGGTTCGGGTCGCGCCGCGGCAGCAGCAGCGCCCGGGCCGCGCACTCCCGGAACCTCGCGGCGAACAGAGCGGAGGAGCCGACGAGACGACGCACCTCCTCCTCGATCTCCTCGGGCGTGAACAGGAACAGGTCCGCGCCGGGCGGCTGCTCGCCGTGCGGGATGCGCAGCACGATCCCGTCGTCCCCGGCCATCACCTGGCCGTCCAGGCCGTAGCGCTCCTCGACCCGGGCGCCGACGGCGAGCGCCCACGGCCCCGTGATCCGCTGCCCGGCCGCGCAGTGCAGCACCACCCGCCAGTCCCCGAGTTCGTCGAGGAAGCGCTCGACGACGAGCTGGTCCGGGCCGGGCACCGCGCCGGTTGTCTGCTGCTGCTCGTCGAGCAGGTCGAGCAGCACGGTGCGCGCGTTCTCGTCCAGGCCGAGCCCCGTCAGCTGCTCGTCGGCCTCGGGGCGGGGGAGTGCGGCGAGCTCGGACTGCGCGGCGGAGATCGCCCGGCCGAGGCTCGCGGGCCGCCCGTCCCCGTCGCCATGCCAGAAGGGGATCCGGCCGCTGAGCCCGACGGCGGGGGAGACCAGCACGTGCGCGGCGGTGATCTCTTCGATCCGCCAGGAGCTCGTGCCCAGCGTGATGACGTCTCCGCGGCGAGACTCGTAGACCATCTCCTCATCCAGCTCCCCGACGCGCTTCGGCTGGGAGTCCTCGGATCCCGCGGCGAGGAACACCGGGAACAGGCCCCGGTCGGGGATGGTGCCGCCGCTGGTGACCGCCAGACGCTGCGCTCCGGGCCGGGCGGTGAGGATCCCGGCTTCGCGGTCATGCACCAGGCGCGGACGCAGCTCGGAGAACGCTGTCGAGGGGTAGCGGCCCGCGAGCAGGTCGATCGTCTGGTCGAAGGCGCTGCGTGGCAGCGCCCGGTACGGGTGCGCAGAGCGGACCAGCTCGAACCAGTCCTCGACCTCGAGATCCTCCATCGCGGCGGCAGAGACGGTGTGCTAGGCCAGCACATCCAGGGCGTTCCTCGGCACGACGAGCGGTTCGATCCGTCCCGCGAGCGCCTCCTGCACCGCAACCGTGCTGACGAGCACGTCACCGGCGTGCAGCGGATGCAGGGTGCCGTGGGAGGTCGCGCCCACATCGTGCCCCGCTCGGCCTACGCGCTGCAGCAGGGAGGAGACCGAGAACGGTGCGGCGACCTGCAGCACCAGATCCACCGCCCCCATATCGATGCCCAGCTCGAGCGAGCTGGTGGCCACCACGCACCGCAGCTGTCCTGCCTTCAGCTGCTCCTCGATCCCGGCCCGCACCTCCTTGGACATCGAGCCGTGATGGGCGCGGGCGATATCGGGAACCTCCGGCGGTGCCGTCTCATCAGCGCTGCCACCGTCCCTATCGGCCCCTGCCGCGGCGATGCGCCGGGCGTTCAGGCGGTTCAGCCGCCCGGTCAGCCGCTCCGCCTGCGAGCGGGAGTTCGTGAACACGATCGTGGTGCGGTGGGCGAGGACCTGCTCCAGAATCGACCGCACCACATGCGGCCAGATCGTTCCGGCCACGTCCTCGTCCTCGGCGGCGTCCGCGGGCGGTTCGATCGCTTGCAGATCCGCCACCGGCATGCTCACCCGCAGGTCCCAGGACTTCGCCGACGGCGGGCGGATGATGCTCACTGTGCGTCCGGGACGGTTTCCGGTGAGGAAGTCTGCGACCTCCTGCACCGGCTCCACCGTGGCCGACAGTCCGATGCGCTGCGCCGGCGCCACGAGCATGGCATCCAACCGCGCGAGTGACAGCGCCAGATGCACTCCACGCTTGCTGCCCGCCACCGCGTGGACCTCATCGACGATGACCGTGTCCACCCCGGTGAGGGTCTCGCGCACCTGGGAGGTGAGCATCAGGAACAGCGACTCCGGCGTGGTGATGAGAATGTCCGGAGGATGCGCGGCGAGCCGTCGGCGCTCTGCAGGTGGCGTGTCGCCGGTGCGCACGCCGACGCTGACGGGTGTGTGCGGCTGTTCGAGCCGTTCGGCGGTGCGGGTGGTCCCGACCAGCGGTGAGGTCAGGTTGCGCTCCACATCCACGCCGAGGGCTTTGAGCGGCGAGATGTACAGCACCCGGGTGCCTGCCCGGGATCGACCTGTTGGTCCGCGCCGCCTCGAATCGCTCGCCAGGCGGTCGATCGCTACGAGGAAGGCCGCGAGCGTCTTGCCCGAGCCGGTGGGGGCGACGACGAGGGTGTCCTCGCCGCGGCCGATCGCTTCCCAGGCCGCGGACTGCGCTGGCGTCGGCGCGGCGAAGGACTCCGCGAACCACGTGCGCGTGGCCGGGGAGAACAGGGCGGGCAGGGCCCCATCGGCGGACGTCATCGGATCATCGTCCCACCCGCGGCTGACACGCCACCACCACAGCGTCCCCGATGTTCGCCGCCAGCACAGGCGGCCCCGCTGCAGAATCTGACATGGCAGGATGGATCACACGGCGCGGTCCACACCCCTGGTCGCGCACCCACCTCATGAAGGGATGATCCACATGGCGGAGTACACGCTTCCTGATCTGGACTACGACTACGGAGCCCTGGATCCCTCGATCTCCGGCAAGATCATGGAGCTGCACCACTCCAAGCATCACGCCACCTACGTCAAGGGCGCCAACACCGCCCTTGAGAAGCTCGCCGCCGCGCGTGAGGCCGGCGACTTCGGCACCGTGAACCAGTTCTCCAAGGACCTGGCTTTCAACCTCGGTGGCCACACCAACCACTCCATCTTCTGGAAGAACCTCTCCCCGGAGGGTGGCGACAAGCCCACCGGTGAGCTGGCCGCCGCGATCGACGAGTACTTCGGTTCCTTCGACAAGTTCCGCGAGCACTTCACCGCCGCCGCCCTGGGCATCCAGGGCTCCGGCTGGGCGATCCTCGCCTACGAGCCCGTCGGCGGGAACCTCGTCATCGAGCAGTTCTACGACCAGCAGAACGGCATCCCGGTCGCTACCGTGCCGCTGTTCCAGCTGGACATGTGGGAGCACGCCTTCTACCTCGACTACCAGAACGTCAAGGCGGACTACGTCAAGGCGATCTGGAACATCGTGAACTGGGCGGATGTGCAGGCTCGCTTCGAGAACGCCCGCAAGAACGCGACCGGCCTGGTGGTCCCCACCGTCTGACCCGCCTTCGCGCACCGCATAGACGGCCGGCCCCGCCACGGGGCCGGCCGTCTGTGCTGTGCGGAGACTGCGGGGGTGCGCACGCGGTGCGGATGGTGCACGGGCGCATCGACCTTTCCTCCACAACGGCCCGTTATCCACATTTTCGGCCCCGCGCTGGTCCAGACACTCGGTGATCGCGACGCTGGGAGGCATCGGCACGGAGCCGAGACCGGGATGGACCCGGCACAGAGGAAGGACCAGGACATGAAGGACATCCACACCGTTGTGCGCGGCAATGCCACCGAGGGCGCGAGCAGTCGCAAGAGCGTGGACGGCAAACCGTCCGCCTCGGTGCGCGTGGCTGTGACCAGCTCCTATCGAGACCCCGAGAGCGGTGACTGGGTGGACCGCGACACCGAGTACCTCACCGTCTTCTGCCGTGGGCAGCTGGCCACCAACGTCGCAGGCTGCGTGCGCAAGGGCGATGCGCTGATGATCAGCGGCCGCCTGTACACCTCGCAGTGGACCGACCAGGACGGCAAGGATCGCTTCTCGCTGACCATGCAGGCGGAGGCGATCGGTCACGACCTCAACGCCGGTACCGTCGGCCCCTTCCTGCGGCCGGCCCGTGACAGGGACGTGCCCGATATGCACCCCACCACCCAGCGGCCCATCGATTCCGACGATGAGCCGACAGCCGACCCCGAGACCGGGGAGATCGCGGGCTCTGAGCAGACGGAGAGGGAGCTGGTCGACGCACCGTTCTGATGCCTCACCGCACGGACAGCGCGCGGATCGACGCGGGCGGTGCGCGGATCGCTCCGCACACCGGCCGATGGGCAGCGTCAGCCGCGCTCGCGCAAAGTATGCAGCAGCGCGGACGTGATCTCCGGCAGCAGCGCGGCGCCGAGGACATACCCGTCCTCGTCGCCGCGGTGCAGCGCCGACCAGGTGGTGCCATCGGCCAGGGCCGCGACGACCACCCGCAGCGGTGCGTCAGAGGATCTCAGCGGTGCGTCAGAAGAGCGTGGGGCGCGGCGCCCGGCATCGGTGGGGGAGGTGCTCGCCACGTTCCAGCTCTGCGGCGCCAGATCGCAGGTGATCGCACCGCCCGCAGTGAGGTCTGGCCAATCGGCGCTTTCCAGGACGGCCAGCGGGTCCGCGCCGGCGGGAGCATCGATCTCCAGGTCGATGGGTGTCAGGTGCAGCGCATCGGGTGCGTTGGTGCCCTGCTCGCCGATGCCCAGCAACGCCGCGATCCCCGGGGAGGAGGCCAGCAGCTCTGCGGAGCGGGCCAGCGCGAACAGATGCGGCGCAGCCAGTGGCTGTCCACCCACATGCCGTGCCACCTCGAGCACTGCTGCGGCGAGCGCAGCGGTGGGGGCGTCCAGCGGATCATCGGCGGAAGTCGTCATCGTATCGAGAGGTTCCTTGCAGATTCGCCTGACAGAATGGATAGGCCGTCGCACTGCGCGGTGGCACCACACTGTACCCGGCGCCGATGCACCGGCCTTGCGCAGACGCAGGGCCAGCCACGGCGCCCACCCCGAGGCACCTGAGGTTTTCCGTGAGTTTCTCCGCCCCCTTCGGCGACATGCCCCGGCCGCGTCCCCGACCGGCATCTTCTCCGAGCTCGAAGGACTCGCGGAAGATCTCGCCGCTGGCGATCACTCTCGGCGTGCTCGCCCTGGCTGTGGTGCTGCTCGTGATCGCCTCCGAGGTGTGGACCAAGTACCTGTGGACCGAGCAGCTGGGCTACACCGATGTGCTGCTCACCCGCTGGATCACCCAGGCGGTGCTGTTCGTGATCGGCGTGGTGCTGTTCGCGGTGCCGCTGTTCATCAGCCTGCGCCTGGCCTACACCAAGCGCCCCATCTACCCTCCGGTGACCCGTGAACAGGAGGCTCTCGAGCAGTTCCGCGCCGCCGTGGATCCGCTGCGCAAAGGCCTGACCTACGGGGCACCCGTCGTGATCGGTGCCTTCGGGGGCCTGGCCCTGTCCCGCGCCTGGGAGCTCGTCCAGCTGTTCCTGCACCCGCAGTCCTTCGGACAGAGCGACCCGATCTTCGGCAACGACATCTCCTTCTACGTCTTCCAGCTGCCGCTGATCGACCTGCTGATCTCCTTCGGGCAGTTTGTGCTGCTGGTCGCGATCGTCGGTGCGCTCGTCGGGCACTTCGTGTACGGCGGTGTCGCCTGGGGGCAGGAGAGCGGACTGCACGTGACCAAGACCGCGCGGCGCCACCTGGGTGTGCTCGCTGCGATCTACGTGCTGCTGCTGGGCGCCGGTCACTGGTTCCAGCGCTACGACCTGCTCACCGCCTCGCACCCGCGCTTCGAGGGCGCCTCGTACACCGACCACAACGCGATCCTGCCCGCCCAGACCATCCTCGCGATCGCCTCGATCTTCGTCGCAGCCCTGTTCGTGGTCTGGATCTTGCAGGACAACTGGAAGATCCCTGCGATCGGTGCGGGCCTGATGATCCTGTCCACCATCGTGGTGGGCACCGCCTACCCGGCGCTGATCCAGCAGTTCAAGGTCCAGCCCAACGAGCGCGCGCTCGAGCAGCCGTACATCCAGAACAACATCGACGCCACCCGCACCGCCTTCAATCTCGATGACGTGAACGTCAGGCCCTACACCGCTTCCACTGAAGCGGAGACCGGGGCGCTGCGCGCCGATGCATCCACCACCGCGCAGATCCGCCTGATGGACCCGAACGTCATCTCGCCCACCTTCGAGCAGCGTGAGGCCAACCGCCGCTATTGGGGCTTCGACGAGCTGCTGAGCGTGGACCGCTACGAGATCGATGGCGAGCTGCAGGACACCGTGATCGGTGTGCGCGAGCTGCGGCCGGACAAATTCGGCCTGGCCGACCGCTCCTGGGTGGATCAGCACATCATCTACACGCACGGCTACGGCACCGCCGCCTCCTACGGCAACCGTCGCAACGCCGACGGCGAACCCGCCTTCCTGCAGTCCGGCGTGCCCGGCAGTGGAGCGCTGGGCGAGTACGAGGAGCGCATCTACTTCGGCCGCCACTCCCCGGACTACTCGATCGTCGGCGCCCCCGCGGGTGCGGAGCCCGAAGAATTCGACTACCAGCGCGGCAGCACCGAAGACGAAGAGGGCGGCGACCAGGTCTACAACACCTTCCAGGGTGACGGCGGGCCGTCCGTCGGCAGCTTCTTCAACAAGCTGCTGTTCGCCATCAAGTTCCGTGACCCCAACATCGTGATCTCCAACTACCTCAACGAGGAGTCGCAGATCCTGTACGACCGCGACCCGCAGCGTCGCGTGCGGGAGGTCGCGCCGTTCCTGTCGCTGGACTCCCAGATGTACCCGGCCGTCGTGGACGGGGAGCTGGTGTGGGTGGTGGACGGCTACACGACCACGACCGAATATCCCTACGCCCAGTCCGTGGACCTGGACCAGACGGTCAACGACTCCCAGACCAACCCCAACGAGACCGCCGCCAACCGCGTGCGCTCCGCCAACTACATGCGCAACTCCGTCAAGGCCACGGTGAACGCCTTTGACGGCTCGGTGACGCTGTACACCTGGGATACCGAGGATCCGATCCTCAAGGCCTGGGGCGAGGTGTTCCCCGGTGCGCTGCGTCCGGCGGAGGACATCAGCAGCGAGCTCATGAGCCATCTGCGCTACCCGGCCGATTACTTCAAGGCGCAGCGGCAAATCCTGTCGACCTACCACGTCACCGGCGCGGATGACTTCTTCACCCAGCAGGACTTCTGGCAGGTCTCCCCGGATCCGACGGTGCCGGCGCCCACCAACTCCGATGGCACGGCCGGTCAGCAGCCGCCCCAGCCGCCGATGTACCTGACCATGCAGATGCCTGATGCGGACTCCCCGCGGTTCATGCTGTCGTCGAGCTTCATCCCCTCCGAGGGGCAGAACGTGCTCACCGGCTATCTGGCCGTGGACTCCGAGACCGGCAGCACCGAGGGCAACCCGGCGGACAGCTACGGCGAGATGACGCTGCTGGTGCTGCCGACCTCGAACCCGGTCAACGGGCCTGGCCAGGTGCAGGCGACCTTCAACGCCGAGCCCAACGTGTCCAAGGCGTTGAACCTGCTGAAGTCCGGCAACTCCGAGGTCATCAACGGCAACCTGCTGACCCTGCCCGTGGGCGGTGGGCTGCTGTACGTCCAGCCTGTCTACCTGCAGTCCTCGCAGACCGGCGGCGGTACGCAGTACCCGCTGCTACAGATGGTGCTGGTCTCCTTCGGCGAGAAGATCGGCTTCGCCCCGACCCTGGATGAGGCACTCGACCTCGTCTTCGGCGGCGACTCCGGCGCAGCCGCGGGTGATGCCGAGGTCTCCGATTCCACCGCTCCCTCCGGCACTGCCGGCACCCAGACGGGTGACGGTGACGTCGAGGAGGGGAGTGAGAAGCCGGCCGATGAGGGCGGTGAGAGTGAGAAGCCTGCCCCGGCCCCCGGCGGTGACGCGAACGAGCGGCTCAACCAGGCTCTCGTCGATATGGACCAGGCCGTCGAAGACTCCGAGAAGGCCATGCAGGAGAACGACTGGCAGAAGTACGGCGAGGCGCAGGAGCGTCTACAGGACGCTCTGCAGCGTGCCATCGAGGCCCATGAGGAGCTGGGCGGCACCGGGACCCCCGAGCCCTCCGACGGCGGCGACGGCTGACGCGGGCGTCGACCCGTTGATGCGCGGCGTGCGGATGCGGCCGACACTCCATGCAGGTGAACGGGCCGTGAACGTGCGATGGCACACGTTCGGCGGGGTTCGCCTGGACTCTTCGCTGAGCCCGTGCCTACAGTGGTCGATGTCGCCGCGGGGTGGAGCAGTTCGGTAGCTCGCCGGGCTCATAACCCGGAGGTCGTAGGTTCAAATCCTGCCCCCGCTACGAGAAAGGGCCCCTCGCCAGCAGAAACGCTGGGGAGGGGCCCTTAGTTTTACCCCGACGCGTCGGACCTATCCTCAGAACTATCCTCAGTTCCGGGTTATAGGACAAAATGTGTGTATGGCCCGGGCGTGTCATGGCTGGTGTCGGCCGGCCCAGCCGTGGCGGATGCTGTTGCCGTCTTCGGGTGAGAAGTGGGTTCCGAGCTGGGGTTTCGGGTCTGC
>NZ_JALLAL010000023.1:0-45334 GCF_023062615.1 Brachybacterium sp. Marseille-Q7125
CGGCCAGGTCAGATGTGACTAGGAGCCAGGCCCCCACCACTGCGCCGCTGATCAGCGTGCACCTGTTCGCCGCCGCCGCCGCGGAGCTCGGCACCGCACAGACCCAGGTCACCGGCGCCACGGTCCAGGGGGCCCTGGAGAACCTGCTGGAGGGCGCGAGCGATCGTGCCCGCCAGGTGGTCGAGCGCTCCTCGCTGCTGCTGAACGCGGTCTCCTGCACCGACCGCGAGCGGGAGCTTGCCGACGGGGACCGCCTAGACGTGCTGCCGCCGTTTGCGGGCGGCTGAGCCCCGGGATGCGACCGGACGCCTGCCGGGCAGCGCCCTGGCCTGTGGGTCAGTCGGCGCCCGCCGCAACCAACGCCGGATACCCATCGGCCACGGACAGCACCTCGATCCCGACCCCGGCCAGCATCTTCTGCGCGGCGGCCGACCGTTTCCCGGCGGCGCAGTAGAGGATCGCCCCGGCCAGCTCCTGCTGCGCGGCGGGATCTTCGGTGATCTCTCCCAGCGGCAGATGCCGCGCCCCGGCCACCATGCCCCCGGCGACCTCCTCCGCCTCGCGCACATCCACCAGCAAGGCGCCATCCCGCTGCCGTTTGAGGGCTTCCCGCGCGCTGATCTCCCGTGCGTCCCCGGCATCCGCCCCGGGTAGCCCGCAGGTGAGCGTCAGGTCCTCAAGCTCGGTCACTGGTGCACGGGCGGGATCTCGCCGCACCGGCAGCTGCGCCCAGGTCATGGTGAGAGCGTCGAACAGGGCGATCCTGCCGCGCAGGTCCTCCCCCACCCCGGTGAGGACCTTGACCGCTTCGAGCGCCATGGTGGAGCCGATGACGCCGCACAGCATGCCCAGCACCCCGGCTTCTGCGCAGGAGGGCACCTCTCCGGGGCGTGGCGGGACGGGGTGGACATCGCGGTAGGTGACGCCGCTGCCACCAGCGGCATCGAACACGGAGACCTGCCCGGCATAGGCCAGGATCGAACCCCACACGAGCGGCACATCGAGGATCTCGCAGGCGTCGGAGACCAGGTAGCGGGTGGGGAAGTTGTCGGTGCCGTCCAGCACCAGGTCATGGCCCGCGATGATGTCCAGGGCGTTGTCCACCGTCAGCGTCTGCGTGAGCGGCGTGACCTGGACCGCAGGGTCCAGGGCGCGCATCCGCCGGGCCGCGGACTCCGCTTTCGGCTCGCCGATCTCCGCGGTGGCGTGGATGACCTGACGGTGCAAGTTCGACTCGTCCACCCGGTCGGCGTCGAGGACGGTCAGGTGCCCCACGCCGACCCCGGTGAGGTAGGACAGCACCGGGGCGCCCAGGCCGCCCGCTCCGACCACGAGCACCCGGGCGTCTCGCAGGCGCCGCTGCTCGGCGGGACCGAAGCCGGGCAGGCGCAGCTGGCGGGCATGACGGGGGCTGAGGTCGGGATCGATCGTGGTCACAGATCCATTCTCCCACCCGGTCGCAGGTCGGGGATCAGCGCGCCGGGTCCACACGACGAGGCGCGGCGCGGGGGCTCCTCCCTCGCGCCGCGCTCGGTGATGCTCAGCTGAGCTGCGCGCCGATCAGCCGTTCAGCTTGTCGGAGTCGGCCATGTAGCCGATGTTCTTCCAGTCCGGGGTCTGGAAGCCGAAGGCGCCGAAGTTGGCCAGGTCGTCGTGCTGGATCATGAAGGTGTAGCCCTGCCACAGCGGCAGCACACCGGCCAGATCCCACAGGCGCACGTCGATCTCGTTGATCAGATCCAGGCGGGCCTGCGGGTCGGTCTCAACGGCGGCCTGCTCGATGAGCTTGTCCGTCTCCTCATCGCCGATCTTGCCGAAGTTCTGCTCGCCGCCGGTCTTCCAGATCGCATCGCCCGAGGACAGGAAGGGCGTGCCGTTCCAGCCGAACAGGGTGATGTCGAAGTCGCCGGGAATGACGTACTTGGAGAACAGGTCGGTGGGCGGCACGGTGCGCACGTCCATCTTGATGCCGATCTCCTTGAGCGCCTCCTGCACCACGGGGGCGACGGCCTCGTTGGTCTTCGAGCCCTCGTTGTAGGTGTAGGTGATGGCCAGCTCCTTGCCATCCTTGGTGGCCCACTCGCCGGAGACGTCGTAGCCGGCCTCCTCGAGCTTCGCCTTGGCGCCCTCGAGGTCCTGCTCGCCGAGCTCGCCGGCGTTGGCCACGTAGCCCTCCTGATTGGCCATCAGCAGGTGGTTGTCCAGACGGCCCGCGCCCTCGGGGTAGGGCATCACGGCGTTGACGGACTGGAAGATCTCCTCGCGATCCATCGCCATGAAGAACGCCTGCCGCACGAGCTTGTCCTCGAGCGGGCGGCCAGCGGCGCCGTTGAGGGTCAGGTGGGTCCAGTTCGGGCCGGCGGCGGTGCGCAGGGTCGCCCCCTGGCCCACCATCGGCTCGAGCACCGTGTAGGTGGCGGGCACGGAGGTCTCGATCGAGTCCAGCTGGCCGTTCTGGAAGGAGGTCGCGGCCGCGGCCGGGTCCTCGATGGTGGTGAACAGGATCTGCTCCAGCAGCGGCTTCTCGCCCCACCAGTTCTCATCCGGCACCACGGTGACGGTCTTGTTGTTGGCGTCGATCTTGCCGATCTTGAAGGGACCGGCGGTCACGCCGGGCTCCTTCGTCCAGCCCTCGTTGAAGGTCTCGGGGGACTCGGCCAGCTCATCCGGCATGGCGGAGATCAGGCCCATCCAGTCCGCGTACGGCTCCGCGAAGGTGATGACGGCGGTGAGCTCATCATCGCCCTGCTCGACGGACTCGACCTTGCTGTAGCCCTCGGAGGAGGCGATGGCGTACTCGTCGTCCTTGCCGCTCATGACGTCGAAGACGTTCTTGACGGACTTCCAGTCCAGCGCGGTGCCGTCGGACCACTTCATGTCCGGGTTCAGCTTGACCTCGACGACCTGCGGGTCCTCGCCGGTCAGCTCCACGCTCTGGGTGTAGTCGGGGTTCGCGGACACCACGCCGGCGGCGTCGGAGATGACCAGCAGCGGCTGCATGGTCTCGGAGATCCTGATCGTGTTGGCCTCGTTGCCGTCCGAGCTGAAGGTGTTCCAGTTCGCGGGGAAAGCGTTGTTGGTCAGGCGCAGCACGCCACCCTCGCCGAGGGCGCTGCGCTCCTGGGCGTTGATGTCGTTGGCGTCCGAGGCGATCGACTCGCCGCCGCCGTCGCTGCCGCCGGAGCCGCCCCCGTTGCCGCCGTCGGCCTCATCGGCGCGCGTGCAGGCGGCGAGGACGAGCAGGGAGGTCGCCGCGGAGGCGCCGAGGACAGAGCGTCGGGTGAAACGCATGGAGTGTTCCTCCTAATCGAGCGCTGGGTGCGGGTCCCAGCAGGTCAGAGTTTCGCCGCGATGTCCGTGAAGTGACAGGCCGCAGCGTGAGCCGCTTCCGCTCCGCCATGGAGCTGAGGTAGCTCGGAGGAGCACCGGGTGCGCTGCTCCTCGGACAGGAGATCCCGATACACGGGGCAGCGCCCCGCGAAACGGCATCCACTGGGGATGTTGTCGGGAGAGGGAACGTCACCGGCGAGGATGATCCGCGCCCGAGACTTCTCGACCTCCGGATCCGGCACCGGCACCGCGGAGAGCAGGGCCTTGGTATACGGATGCTGGGGGCTCTCGAAGACTGCACGGGTGTCTCCGATCTCCACGATCTTGCCTAGGTACATTACTGCGATGCGGTCCGAGATGTGGCTCACGACCGACAGATCATGGGACACGAATAGATAACTAAGTCCCAGGCGATTCTTGAGGTCATCGAGCAGATTGATAACGCCGGCCTGGATCGAGACGTCGAGCGCGGAGACCGGCTCGTCCAGCACGATGAGCTTGGGCTCGCAGGCCAGTGCCCGGGCGATGCCCACGCGCTGACGCTGCCCGCCGGAGAACTCCGTGGGGTAGCGCGAGGCCTGCTCGGGCAGCAGCCCGACGGTGCGCAGCAGCCAGTCCACCCGCTCGTCCATCTTCTCGGCCGAGTAGCCCTGCACGCGCATCGGCTCGCGCAGGATGTCGCCGATGGGCAGGCGGGGGTCCAGGGACGCCATCGGGTCCTGGAACACGATCGCCACCTCGGAGCGCATGGCGGCGCGCTGCTTGCGATTCAGCGATGAGGTGTCCAGTCCCCCGATCTCGATCGTGCCGCTCTGCGGCTTCTGCAGCTGCATGACCTCGAGGATGGTCGTGGACTTGCCGGAGCCGGACTCTCCCACCAGTGCAAGGCATTCCCCCTGGCGGATCTCCAGATCCACCTCATCGACCGCCCGGACCTCCCCCAGCTTGCGCTTGACCAGCACGCCCTTGGAGATCGGGAAGGTGCGCAGCAGGCCGTCGGTGCGGAGCGCTACCTCCCGCTGCTCGCGCGGCAGCGTCACCTCGGGGTCGGCGATCTGGGGGCGCGGGTAGATGTCCAGGCTCTCGGCGAGCTGATCCGCGTGATGGCAGGCGGCCAGGTGATCCTCCGCGGCCTGCGGGGCCGGGAGCAGCTCGGGATCCTCACGCTGGCAGCGCGTGGTGGCGATCGGGCAGCGCGGCGCGAAGGGGCAGCCGTCGGGCAGCGCGACCAGGGAGGGCGGGCTGCCCTTGACGGAGATCAGCGGCTCCTTGACGGCCACATCGGCGCGCGGCACGGAGGAGAGCAGGCCGACGGTGTAGGGCATGCGGGGCCGGGTGAAGACCTCATGCGCGGTGCCGCTCTCCACAGCCTCGCCGGCGTACATCACGAGCACCCGGTCGGCGAAGCCCGCCACGACGCCGAGGTCGTGGGTGATGAGGATGGTCGCGGCGCCGGTCATCTCCTGCGCCGTCTTGAGCAGCTCCATCACCTGCGCCTGGATCGTCACATCCAGCGCCGTGGTGGGCTCATCGGCGATGATCAGGTCCGGCTCGTTGGCGATCGCGATGGCGATCATGGCGCGCTGCCGCATGCCGCCGGAGTACTCGTGCGGGTACTGCCCGGCGCGACGCGCCGGGTTGGGGATCCCCACGGCCTCCAGCAACTCGATCGCGCGCTCATTGGCCTGGGCGCGGCTGACCTCGGGGTGGTGAATGCGCACCACCTCGGCGATCTGCTGGCCGACGGTGTACACCGGGGTCAGGGCGGACAGCGGGTCCTGGAACACCATGGAGATGCGGCCGCCGCGCAGATCCGAGAGCTGCTTGTCGTTCATCGCCAGCAGGTTCTCGCCGTCGAAGTGAATCTCACCGCTGACGCGGGCGGAACCGGGCAGCAGGCCCATCACCGCCAGGGAGCTGACGGACTTTCCCGAGCCGGACTCGCCGACGATCGCGAGCGCTTCGCCGCGGTGGACGTCATAGCTGAGGGAGCGCACGGCACGGACGATGCCGGCCTCCGAGGGGAAGGAGACGCTGAGGTCCCGGACGGAGAGCAGAGGAGTGGTCATCGGATACCTCAGAGGCGGCTGGAGCCGCTGGTCGGGTCGAGGGCGTCGCGCAGCGCTTCGCCCATCAGATTGATCGAGATCACGAGGATGCCCAGCACCAGGGCGGGCCACACCCACGTGTGCGGGAACGCGATGTTGTACTCGCTGAGCACCTTCCCCAGCGACACCAGCGGGTACTGGATGCCGAAGCCGATGAAGGACAGGCCGGTCTCACCGAGGATCGCCGCGGAGACGCCGAGGGTGGTGTCGATGATGATCCAGCTGGCGACGTTCGGCAGGACGTGCCGCCAGGTGTTCACCACGGGGTTCACGCCCATGAAGCGCGCGGCCTGCACATAGTCGGTGCGCACCAGCTGCTGGGTCATCGCACGCAGCACACGGGCGGCAAGCATCCAGCTGAACAGGGCCAGCAGTGGGATCAGCACCAGCCAGCGCAGCTCGAAGGTGGTGCCCAGCAGGCTGTTCAGTCCGCCCTGACGCTCAGCCAGCCACTGCTGCAGCGGCGTGGAGAACAGCATCAGCAGCAGCAGGGAGGGGATCACCAGGAACAGGTTGATGAGGTTGACGATCGTGATGTCGATGAACGATCCCAGGCGGCCGCGTCCGATCATCCATCCCGAGATCGTCCCCACGATGACGGCGATGATCATGGTGAGCACCGCGGTGCCCAGGCCGATGATGATCGAGATCCGCAGTCCCTGCATGGTGCGGGCGAAGACGTCGTGCCCGAACTCGTTGACCCCGAACCAGTGGTACTGGCTGGGCTCGCTGAGCACATTGCGCAGGTCCGTCTCATTGGGCGTGTAGTGGTAGAACATCGGCGCGAAGATCGCCAGCAGCACCAGGGTGCCGAAGCCGATCATGCCCACCCAGGCGCCCGGGTTGCGCAGGAAGCGGCGGCGCAGCAGCTGGCTGCGGCTCATGGTGACGATGCGCTCCGGCGCTTCGGCGTCCAGCTCCGCGTCCACCAGGGCGTCATCGACGTAGGCGTCGTCGGCGCCGGGGCTGTGGGCGGACTCCATCGCCAGGGCGTCCGGGCGGTGCTCCTTCAGCTCGCCGGCCTCGACGGGGTCCTTCATATTGGGGGTCGAAGAGGTCACGGGATCACCGGATCCTGGGGTCGAGAGCGCCCTGCAGGATGTCTGCGAGGGTGGCGGAGAACAGGGTGAGGATCGCGCCGTACAGGGCGACGGCAGCGGTGCCGTTGACGTCGGCGATCTGGATGGCCTGCACGGAGTAGCGGCCGATCCCGTTCCAGTTGAACATCAGCTCCACGAACAGGGAGCCGCCGAAGGCCGAGCCGACCGCGAAGGCGAGGTACTGGCCCATGGGGATCAGTGCCATGCGCAGGCCGTGGCGGCGCATCGCGCCCAGGCGCGACAGTCCCTTGGCGCGCGCGGTGCGCAGATAGTCCGAGCCGAGCACGTCCAGCGTGGTGACTTTCATGTACCGCGAGTACGAGGCCATGCCGAACAGGGCCAGCACGATCGTGGGCATCACGAGGGCCTGCGCCTGGTAGACGATCGAGTCCCAGCTACCCTCCTCGAGCAGCGGATTGATCGGGTTCAGCGCCGGAAGCTTGAAGCCGGTGACGTTGCCGACGATCTCGTTGATCTGCTGCACCACGAGGATCACCACGACCGTGGGCAGGGAGAGGATGGTGAAGGACAGCAGGGTGATGGCGCGGTCGCTCAGGCTGTGGCGGCGCACGGCGGAGAAGGCGCCGACGATGATCCCGAGGATCACGCCGATCGAGGTGCCCAGGATGATCAGCCGCAGCGAGATGGGCACGCGCACCTTCATCTCGTCGAGCACCGGGTTCATCACCTTGTTGGTGCCGGTGGTGACGCCGAGGTCTCCGCGCACGACGCCGCCGAGCCAGGTGGCGTAGCGCTCCATCAGCGGGGTGTCAGGGTTGACGTTGCGCGCATTGAGGTACAGCTGCGCGGTCGCTTCCGGCACGGGCTCCGTGGCCTGCGGCGGGTAGAGCACCTCTTCGGGGTGCAGCAGGCCCGCGGCCAAGAGGTATGCCCCGCTGGTGGCGATGAACGTCAGGACGAGATACGTCAGGAACCGCAGCGTGATGAACCTAGCCACGATCCCTCCCGAGCGCCGATGCCAATAGTCCAGTCCTTCCGTGGGGGCGTGCGCGCACAACGGTGCCGCGCACGAGGTCAGTTCGTCACTGTACCGGCTGATGTGGCCTGGTCCACCCGCGGGCCCTCGTAGAGTGAGACCGTGACCGTTCTGTATTGGATTGCCCTGCTAGCGGGGATCGTGCTGGCCGTGCTGGCCTGCGACCTGCTGGGGCGACGCGGGATCGGTCAGTGGCCGGTGGGTCTGGCGGTGCTGGCTCTCGCCCTGCTGGGCGGGCTGCTGTACTCGGCGACCGTGGTGTCCTTCGCGCTCGGCACGGGACTGGGGTACCTGGCAGTGGTGGGCGCAGGCTTCGTGCGCAGCGTCAGCGCCCACCGTCGCGCACGCCGCAGCGAACGGGAACGGGCCGCGCAGATCCGACGACGCCAGCTGGAGCTATGAACCCCGCCAGCATCGCGCCGCAGGCTCAGGCCAGCAGATCCACCACGGGCACCGGGTCCTCGGGCGCCCGGTCGCGCTCGAGCAGGATCAGCACCTCTGCGGTGCCGTAGGGCATCAGCCGCGCACCGGGCACCACATGAACCCCGTCGGGGCCGAGGCGTCCGGGCAGCACCCGCAGATGCGGGACCCGGCCGCGCCACGTGGGCAGCTGTCCGCGCAGCGGCAGGCGTAGCAGCTCCCGCTCCCCCTCCAGCAGCGGCCGCACGAACAGGTGGAACCCGGCCAGGGCGCCGACGGGGGTGCCCGGCAGGTGCACCAGCGGCGTCGCCTCCCCCGGCGCTGCGTCGGACGGAAGGCAGCCCCAGCCCTGGGGGCCGCCGGGCTTGAGATCCAGGTGCGCGAAGCGGCTGCTGCCCTCCAGCGCGGACTTGACCACGTCATAGGCGCCGTGGCCGATGCCGCCGGTAGTCACCACGAGGTCGGCGTCGCGTGCTGCGGCCTTCAGCACGGCCCGGAAGTCCGCGACATCGTCGCTGCTGCGGTGGGTGCTGGCAGCGCAGCCCAGGGCATCAAGCTGGGCGGCGAGCATCAGCGAGTTCGACTCCCGCACCGCCCCCGAGTCCGCGGCGATCATCTCGCCGCTGAGCAGCTCATTGCCCGTGACCACGACCGCCACCCGCCACGGCTCGCGCACCGGCAGGCTCCGGATCCCGAGCGTGGTCGCCAGTCCCACGAGCGCCGCACCCACCCGCTGCCCCGCCGGGGCCAGCAGCGCCCCGTCGGCCACCTCCTCACCGGCCGCCCGCACATGTCGGCCCACCTCGAGAGCGGCCACGTCGATCCGCACCTGCGCGGGGGCGGGGCCGACGGGGCGGGCATCGGTGCGCTCGACCGGCACCACGGCATCGGCCCCCTGGGGGACGGGGGCACCGGTCATGATGCGGGCGGCGGTGCCGGGCCGCAGCGTGCGCACGCCCGCCGTCGAGGCGGGGATATCGCCGTCGACCGGCACCGTCACCTGCTCCGGCCGGGCCTCACCGCCGGTGGGCAGCTGCGCGAGCAGCGCTGCAGCATGCACCGCGAAGCCGTCCATCGCAGCGACCGGCAGCGCGGGAATCGGCTCCGGAGAGTGCAGATCCGCGGCCAGACGCAGACCGCGGGCCTGGCGCGGGGGCAGCGGCGCGACGGGGCGGGGCCGGGGGGTGAGGGCGTCCAGCAGCTCGGCGCGCCAGGTCCATGCGTCCATCCCTCGATCCTAGGCGGCAGCCCTCGATCCACGGCGGCAGCGCGAGGACCGCTGCGCAGCGGACGCTGCGGGGACCGGGCAGACTCTGCCATGATCGACGGATGCGCGAGACCATGCTGGAGCCGGTACTCACCCCTGATGGCTGGGCCCTGCTGAACTCGCTGCCGCCCTACCGGGAGCAGGATTCCCTCGCGCGAGCCACGGCGCTGCGGCGGGCCGGGCACAGCCCAGAGCTGGTCTCCGCGGTGATGACGCAGTCGCGGCTGCGGGCACGGGCGCAGGAGAAGTTCGGGGAGTTCGCCGGGCGCATGCTGTTCACGCAGGCCGGGCTCGAGCAGGCCACCCGGCTGCCGGTGGCGGCGCTGCACGCCCGCCGGTTCCAGCAGGCCCAGGTCACCTCGGTCGCCGATCTGGGCTGCGGCATCGGCGGAGATGCGATGGCGCTGGCGGGCCTGGGCCTCACGGTCCGGGCGGTGGATCGCGACCCGGCGACGGTGGCGGTCGCGACGGTGAACCTGCGGCCGTTCCCGAGCGCGAGTGTGCACCTGGGGCGCGCCGAGGGGCACGACCCCACCGACACCGAGGCGGTGTGGCTGGATCCGGCGCGACGGGCCCCGCAGCGCGGGCGCGACCGTCGGCTCCACGATCCCGAGGAGTACCAGCCGCCGCTGAGCGCGGTGCTGGATCTCGCGCGGCGCCTGGGGCGCGGCACGCAGGATGGACCGCTGGGCGCGAAGCTGGGCCCGGGGATCGACCGCATGGCGCTGCCGGATGATGCCGAGGTGCAGTGGCTGTCCTTCCACGGCCAGGTGCTCGAGGCGACGCTGTGGACCGGGCCGCTCGCCCGCCCGGGGGTGCGCTCGAGCGCCCTGGTGATCGGACGGGACGGGGCGCGGCAGATGGATCTGGGGAGCGAGGAGGCCGGGAACCCCGGGGATCCGGTGCCGGGCCCGGTGGGAGATCACCTGTATGAGCCCGACGGGGCGGTGATCCGCGCGGGCCTCATCGGCACCCTCGCCCAGCAGCTTCAGGCCCGCACCCTGGACCCCTCGATCGCGTATCTCACCGGCGACCGTCTGGTGCACACTCCCTTCGCCGCCGGGTACACGGTGCGTGATGTGCTGCCCTTTGGGATGAAGCGCCTGGCCTCGTACCTGCGCGAGCACCGCATCGGGGTGCTGGAGATCAAGAAGCGCGGCACCGCGGTGGAGCCCGAGCAGCTGCGCCGCTCCCTGCGGCCCCGCCGTTTCGGGGAGGAGAGCGCCACGCTGATCCTCACCCGCATCGCCGGGGAGCAGTCGGTGATCATCACCTCCCCGCATCCGCGGCCGTCCAGCCCCGCTGCCCCGGAGCCCGCCGCATGAAGGGATCAGCCGCATGAAGAGATCCTCGACGCCGCATGCCTCCGGACAGCGCCGCCTGCTGGCCGTGCTGCTGATCGCCCTCGCGCTGGGGGCGCTGGTCGTCGTGGGCTTCGGCGCCGCCGCAGATCGCGGCGAGGGGGTCCGGTACGTCGGCACCGGGGAGGGACCGACGTGGGAGGCTCCCGAGATCGAGGAGCCGTCCCTGCCGGAGCTCGCTCCCGAGCAGGAGCAGAGCAGCCCGCCGGCCCCTCAGCCGCGTCCGGGCGGTCGCGTGGCGCTGCGGGTTCTGCTGGGCCTAGGAGCACTCGCACTGGTGGCGCTCGCCATCTGGGTGTGGCTGCGAATGCGGGCGCTGTCCGCCCCGGCACCCGATGAGGCGGGGATGGCCGATGCCGACCTCGAACAGGACGCCCTGAGCACGGAGCAGGCTCGCAGCGCTCTGGAGGAGGCGCGCGAACGGCTCTCCGCGGTGGTGGATGCGCACGATGCCGTGATCGCGGCGTGGCTGGCCCTGGAGCGGGCGATCGCCGCGGCAGGGGTACGGCGCCGCCCCTCCCAGACCACGCTCGAGTTCGTGGTGGCGGTGCTCGCGGCGGTCGAGCTGGAGCGCGCGGCGCTGCAGGAGATCGCCCACCTGTACCGTCGGGCGCTGTTCGATCCGGCGCCGCTGACCGAGCCGGACCGACGCCGGGCGCTGCAGCTGCTGGAGACGCTGCTGGGGCAGCTGGATGATGTGGCGGAGAGGAGTGCGCGATGACATCGACACCCCGCAGCCTGCGCGCCCTGAGTCTGCGTCTGCTGATCTGCGCGGCGGTCATCGCGCTGGCCGCCGCGGTGGGCCGCATGGTGGGGCTGCTGTTCCCCCTGCCGTATCTGGTCACGTTCGCGGTGCTCGCAGCGGTCCTGTGGTGGCTCTTCTCCCGCGGCTCCGCAGCGTCGGACAGCCTCGACTTCCCCGCCTATGACCTGGACGGCGACTATGCCCTGCCGCATGGCCAGGATCAGCGGGTGCGCCGCCTGGAGGATCTGGTCCACGGCGCCCTGCCCGGGCGGCGCATGACACAGCGAGGGCTGGCGATGACGCTGGGGCGGATCGCCGCGCAGCGCCCGGCCGATGCCCCGCCGCTCAGCCCGGACCTCACCGCCTGGATCGACTCCGCCGCCAACGCCGATGCCCAGCAGCATCCCGTGCGGCCCGTGGACCGCCGTACCCTGCACCGTTATCTCAGAGAGCTCGCCGCCGGCGAGGAAGGGGACCGATGACCGAGCCGATGTATGAGCCCGATGACCCGGCGGACGGCCAGCGGACCGCCGACGCCCCCGCCACGCTGAGCGTCGAGGCGGCGGGCGAGGCCGCGACCGCCGTGCTGGATGCGGTGGAGACCGCGGTGGTGGGCAAGCGGGAGGCCCTCGAGCTGGTGCTCACCGGCGTGCTCGCCGGCGGGCATGTGCTGTTGGAGGATCTGCCGGGCCTGGGCAAGACCTTGGCCGCCCGTTCCTTCGCGCAGGCGCTCGGGCTGCCGTTCACCCGCGCCCAGTTCACTCCGGATCTGCTGCCCGCGGATCTCACCGGTGCGGAGGTGTTCGACCAGCGCAGCGGTGAGTTCGTGTTCCGGCCCGGCCCGGTGTTCACCGGTCTGCTGCTGGCCGATGAGATCAACCGCACCCCGCCGAAGACGCAGTCCGCGCTGCTGGAGGCGATGCAGGAGCGGCAGGTGTCGGTCGAAGGCACCACCCGGCCTCTCCCCCGCCCCTTCCATGTGCTCGCCACCGCCAACCCGATCGAGCATGAGGGCACCTACCCGCTGCCCGAGGCGCAGCTGGACCGCTTCCTGCTGCGGCTGTCCTTCGGCTACCCCACCGCGGAGCAGGAGTGGGATGTGGTGGCGCGGCGCATCGGCCGTCGCCGCGAGGAGCAGAGCGTCACCCAGGTGCTGGACGGCGCGGGGCTGCTGGCGGTGCAGGCCGCGGTGGAGACGGTGCATGTAGAGGACAGCGTCGGCCATTACGCCGTTCAGCTGGTGGCCGCGACGCGCGAGCATCAGCATGCGCTCGTCGGCGCGTCTCCGCGCGGGACTCTCGCGCTGATCACCTGCGCGCGGGCGCTCGCGCTGATCCGCGGCCGCTCCTACGTGGTGCCGGAGGACATCAAGGCCCTCGCGCACCCGGCGCTGGACCATCGCGTAACGGTCAAGCCGGAGCTGTGGCTGCAGAACATCACCGGCCACGGCGTGGTGGAGGCCGTGCTGGGGCAGGTTCCCGTGCCGGCCGCGGTCGAGCCGCCCGCCACGTCATAAGGCGGGGACGGATCTGAGGCGGGATACGACGTGATGATGCTCGGACCGACGCCGGCGCTGCGCCGGGCTGCGGTAGCCGGTGGCGTGGCGCTGCTGCTCGCGGTGCTGCTGGGCCGCGAGCAGCTGGTGCTGGTAGGGCTGCCGCTCGTGCTGTGGGCGGTGCTCGCGCTCGCGCTGCGGTTTGCGCGCGGGCAGGACACGGCGCTGGCAGCACCTCGGCTGCGGGTGAGCAGCCAGGACCTCGAGGAGGGCGCCACCGCTGCCCTCACGGTCCCCGGCCCCCGGGGCATGCTGACCGCGGCAACGATCCCGCCGCCCCCGCAGGCGGACCTGGCGCCGCGGCGCGGAGCTCTCGCCGGAGAGGGCAACCTGCCGCTGCGGCTCACAGCGCGCCGCTGGGGCCGCATCCGGGTGGGTCCCACCCATGTGCTCATCGCCGATCCCTTCGGGGCCTTCCGGGCGCAGCAGCAGCTGCAGGAGCTGGAGGTGCGGGTGGTGCCGACCTCCGTCGTGCTCGACGCCCCGGCGGTGGTGCCGACGCCGCTGGGCATCAGCGGGGTGCATCTGTCCCGTCGGCGCGGAGACGGGACCGCGCTCGCGGAGGTGCGTCCGTTCCGTTCCGGGGACCGGCTGCATCGCATCAACTGGCCGGTGACCAGCCGCACCGGCACTCTGCACACCAATGCGACGTTCACCGAGCAGGACACCGATGTCCTCATCGTCACCGACACCACGCTGGACATCGCCCCGGCGCCCTGGGCCGCGGGGGATGCGCCGACGAGCCTGGATATGACGATCCGGGCCACCACGGCGATCGCCCGCCACTATCTGACGCTGGGCGACCGGGTGGCGCTGACGGATCTGGGGCACCTGATCGGGCCGGTGCCGGTGGGCTCCGGTCCGCGGCAGCTGCGGGTGCTGACCTCGGCGCTCGCCCAGGCGGGGCGTGCGGATGGTCTGCTGCGGCGGGTCAACCGCATCCGGTCGGTGCGCCCGGGAACGCTCGTGGTGGTGTGCTCCCCGCTGCTGGGTGAGGAGGTCATCGCCCAGATCGGCCGACTGGTGGCTTTCGGCGGGGATGTGATCGTGGTGGACACCCTGCCGCCGAGCATCGGGGAGGTGGGGGTGCTGCGCGGCCGACCCGTCCAGGCGGAGGGCGTGGACCCGCTGCGCTGCTGGCCGGAGGCGTGGGCGCTGCGGCGCCTGCTGCGGCAGGGCACGATCGCGGAGCTGCGTCAGGCGGGGGTGCCGGTCACCGCCTGGGAGGGGCCGAGCTCTCTGGCCCCCATCCTCACGTCCCTGTCCGCCGCCCGCACCGCTCCGCGCCGCAGGAGGTCCTGATGCCGCGCCCGCCGAGGTTCATCGATGCGACCGCTGAACAGCTGCTGCAGCTGCGGGTGGTCTCCTCCCACCAGTGGCTGCTGCGGCTGATCGGCGCAGCGGCCGCTCTCGCGGCGCTGACGCTCGCGCTGTCCGGGCAGTTCTCCGCGAACCTGGGGGCCCTGATGGTCTCCGGGCTGGTGGTGATCGGGGTGCTGGGGCAGATGCGCTGGCCGGATACGGAGCTGGGGCTGCTGGGTCCGCTCGCGATCGTGCTCGCGGTGATGGCACGCCCGCAGCTGCCGCTGTGGCTGGCTGCCGCGGTGGGTCTGCTGCTGCTGGTGGCGCATATGTCCTTCGCCGCGGCCGCGATGTTCCCGGTGCACGGGGTGCTGAACCGTTCCGGATGGTCGCTGCTGCTGCGCGCCGCCGGAGCGGCGATCGGCCTTGCCGTGCTGGGCAGCGCCCTGGTCACCGCGGCGATGGGCGTCGTGCTGGGGCCGTGGGCGATGCTTCCCGCGGTGCTCGCAGCGCTCGCGCTGTTGGTCGCGATGCTGCCGCGCGCCCCGCTGGACGGCTGAGAGCCGGGCTGAGCCCGCGCCGCTACCGTGGGGCCCATGTGGCAGATGATGGAGCTCCTGTACGGGCACAAGAAGCGGATGGTGTCACGCGAGGACGCCCTGCCGGGGCGCGACGCGTACCCGTACCCGCTGCTGCGGGAGCACCTGGTGCTGGGCACCGACATGCTGGGCCCGGATACCCCGGAGGATCCGGCGCCCTGGCCGGATGGCAGCGAGGAGCTGATCCTGGCCGGCGGCTGCTTCTGGGGCATCGAACGGATCGCCTGGCAGGTGGAGGGGGTGCACACCACGTCGGCAGGCTATGCAGGCGGCTGGACCCCGCACCCCACCTATGACGAAGTGTTCTCTGCCCTGACCGGGCATGCAGAGGCGGTGCGGGTGATCTACACCGGCGGCGAGCCGGTGCTGCGGGCGCTGCTCGAGCAGTTCTGGCAGCAGCATGACCCCACCACCCTGCATCGGCAGGGCAACGATGTGGGCACCGAATATCGCTCAGCCGTGTACTGGACCTCCCCCGCGCAGGGCGAGGTGGTGCGCGAGAGCGCCCGCCTCTACCAGGCGGCGCTGGATGCCGCCGGTCGCGGCACCATCACCACCGAGCTCTCGCCGCTCGCCGAGGCGGGCTGCGGCGTCTACTACACCGCCGAGGCGGAGCATCAGCAGTTCCTGGCCCGCAACCCAGGCGCCTACTGCAATCACGGCTTCAACGGGGTGGCGTGCTCGCTGGGCTCAGGGGCGGGCTGAGGCGAGCCTGAGATTGTGGATAACTCGCCTGACGTCTGCTCGCGTGCGGCGCGTGGATCGGACAGACTGGAGCCATGAGCAGCACTCCGCAGCCCCCTGTGCCCGCCCCCTCCGCTCCCGCTGTGAGCGTCCTCGCCCGCGCCGATGAAGGCCCCTGGGCCCGCTACCGCATCGTCGCGCTCGTGGATCTGGGCGGCGGTGAGCTGCTCGCTGCTTTCGATGGTCGCGAGACCGGCTTGGATGTCCCGGATCCGACGGGCCTGGTGCAGCGCCGTTCCCTCGATGGTGGCCGCAGCTGGGGAGACTTCGAGACCCTGCGCGATGCGGACCGAGAGGGTCGCCAGTGGTACTGCGATCCGGCGTTCCTGCGGGATCCGCGCACGGGCCGCCTGGCGATGTTCCACACCCACGCCAAGGACCGCGGGGTGTGGAATGCGGTGGCCGGCACCGATGACGATGACCGCGATGTGCTGGGTTCAGCGGTGGGGCTGTCCGATGACGGCGGGCGCACCTGGGACTTCCGCTCGGTGACGGCGGTGGCGAATCCGCCGGAGCTGCTGCGCACCGCCTTCCCCACCTCTGGCTCGTCGATCGTGCTGCGGCATGGCCCGCATGCGGGGCGCTGGCTGCAGCCCTACGCCGGCTGGTTCTGGAAGGACGGGCAGGTGGGCGATGAGCAGGTGGTGCGCTCCTATGTCCTGTTCTCCGATGATCAGGGCGAGACCTGGCAGCGGGGCGAACCGGTGGGCGAGGACATGGACGAGACCACGATCGTGGAACTCTCCGACGGTGCGGTCCTGCTGAACTCCCGCGACCATCATCGGCGTGGCTACCGCCGCTTGGCGGTCTCTCGGGACGGCGGTCAGAGCTGGGAGGACCGCGGGATCGATGAGACCTTCGTCGATCCGGGGAACAATGCGCAGCTCGCGCGGCGCTTCCCGGATGCGGACTCGGCGGACCCACGCGCTCGCGAGCTGCTGTTCTCCAATGCCCGCGACCGAGCTGAGCGCCGCCGCGGCACCCTGTCCCATTCGGCCGATGACGGGGCGACCTGGCAGGACGTCCTCGTGTTCGAGCCGGGGGCGCTGGACTACTCGGTGGTGCAGGGACTCGAGGACGGCGCAGTGGGCGTGCTGTGGGAGGTCGAGTCCCGCGAGATCCGTTTCACCCGGATGGAGGCCGCGGACCTCGACGCGGCGATCACCACCGGCAAGCCCGTGGTGATCAGCGCCTGACGCGCATGACATCCCCTGGCCACGGGGCGACCACCCGCCGTTGGGTGCCCCCGCTGCTGGCGCTGCTCGGCACCCTCGCGTACGGGCTGCTGGGCACCCAGCAGCTGCGCCTGCTCATCGCCCAGTCCTGGGATCTGGGGATCTTCACGCAGCTGCTGCGCGCCTACGGGGAGCTGCGCGCCCCCATCGTCCCGATCAAGGGCGATGAGGTGAACCTGCTGGGCGATCACTTCCACCCCCTGCTGGCGCTGCTCGCGCCGGTGTGGTGGATCTGGCCGGATCCCGCGGCGCTGCTGTGGACCCAGGCGCTGCTGCTGGGCATCTCGGCGATCCCGCTGACCCGGGTGGCGATCGACCGCCTGGGCCCCTGGCTGGGATCGATCGCCGGGGCTGCGTACGTCTTCTCCTTCGGGCTGCAGTCCGCGGCTGCGGTCCAGTTCCATGAGATCGCCCTCGCGGTGCCGCTGCTGGCGTTCGCGCTCACGGCGCTGCTGCGCGATCAGGTGCGCGCCGCCGCGCTGTGGGCCGCTCCCCTGGTACTGGTCAAGGAGGATCTGGGACTCACGGTCGCGCTGCTCGGCGGGATCATCGCCCTGCGCTACCGCTCCGATATCCCGCGCCGCCGCCTGGGGCTGGGGCTCGTGGCCTGGGGCGTAGTGTGGTTCGTGCTGGCAACCTTCGTGATCCTGCCGGCGCTGAACACGGGTGGGCAGTACGACTACACCGACAATCTCGGCTCACCGCTCGCGGTGCTGTGGCCGCTGCAGAAGTGGGTCACCGCGGGAATGCTGCTGCTGGCCGCGGGGCTCATCGGCGCTCGCTCTCCGCTGATCTGGCTGATGGCCCCCACCCTGGCGTGGCGCTTCACGGGGACAGTGGAGTTCTACTGGGACTGGTACTGGCATTACAACGCGGTGCTCATGCCGATCGCGCTCGCCGCGCTGCTGGATGCGCTCGGTGATCGCCGTGACGGCCGGGCAGCAGCCTGGCTGCGCACCGATGCGCCGCGTCCCCCGCGCGCCGTGCGGGTCATCGCGCTGGTGCTCGCGGCTGGGGTGACGCTCGCGCTCGGTCCGCGGATGCCGGTGGCCGATGTGGTGCGCCCGGACCGCTGGGAGCCGACGTGGCGGGCCGCACCGGCAGCGGGCGCGCTCGCGGCCGTGCCCGATGGGACGGTGCTCGCGGTGGACATCACGCTCATGGCCCAGGCGGTCTCGGACCATGACGTGCAGTGGGTGCACGGCCCCAATCAGCGCCGCCCGGACTGCCTGCTGCTGGACCACTACGCCTTCTCCTGGGGAGGGAAGCCGCCGAGCTCCCCCGTGCAGTGGGCATCCGAACGCTGGGGCACGCCCTACGAGACGGTCTACTCCGAGGGCGGGTTCGCGGTCGTGTGCCTGCCAGGCGTCACCTGGGAGAGCTAGCCCCTCGACGGGCGCACCGGGTCAGACGGCCTCGCGGGGGTCGATGGCGTCAAGTCGGCGGGCCGGCCGAGGACTGGTCAGGGCGCGTTCGCGATGCTCGCGCTCCCGGCGAGCCCGCGCGGATTCCCAGCGCAGACGCCAAGGCAAGTACCGCTCCGCGGCGAGCGCGAGCTGCAGACCGCGGGTGAGCGCGAGGTCCGTGGGCGAGGCCGGCAGATCGGCGAGCTCTGCAGCGCGCTCGGGCAGCAGGTGCCCGCGTCCGCAGGCGCTCCAGCGGGCGGCCACCTGGAGGATCCGCGAACGGGTGTCCAGCAGGGAATGCCCGGCGCCGGGGATCTGGATCAGCTGGGCGCCGGGAATCCGCGACGCGAGCTGCCGGGCGATCACCGGCGGGGAGATCAGGTCCCGGCTGCCGGAGAGCACGAGCGTCGGCGCGGTGATGCGACGCGAGAGCTCCTGCACGTCATACGGCTCCTGCGTGAAAGCGGGGACGGCACGGGCCTGCTGGGCGGCCAGCATCAGCGGGTCCAGCGGCCCACCGTCGGCGTGGGCGCCGCTGCCCAGCTGGGTGTGCAGAAGACGACTGGTGAGATCGAACTCGGCGATGAAAGGGGTGGACTGCAGCCAGCCCTGGGTGAGGACCTGCCGCACGGAGGACCAGGTGAGGCCGCCGCGGCCGCGGGCCAGCAGATCCACCAGATCGGCGACGGCCTCCGGCCCGCCGTGCTCGTGCACGGCCAGCACCACGGCCCCGGCCCGCTCGATGTCCACCGTGCCATCCTCGGCCAGGCGCCGCAGGGCCCGGGCGGTCGGGGCGGTCGCGGGCTCGGTGCCCTCCCAGTAGAGCGCCCGCAGGGCCCGCTGGGCGATCGCCTCATCACTGGCGGAGGTCAGCGGCGAGTCCAGGACGAGGGAGTGCACCCGCTCGGGGTGCAGGGCCGCGAGCAGCTGCGCGAGGTAGGCGCCGTAGCCGGTGCCCACCACCGCCACCTGCTCGGCGCGGGCATGGTCGAGCACGGCCAGCAGATCCTGCAGCACTTCCTCGAGGCAGATCGCCTCGAGGGGAAGGTCCTGCCCACGATCGTCCAGGCGGGAGAAGCCCACGCCACGGTGCTCCATCATGATGACGTCCAGGCCCCTCCCGGCGAGGCTGCGGCGCAGCACGTCATAGGGCAGGACGGAGGCGCGCGAGGGCCCATCGGGCAGCAGCAGGACGGGCACCTGCGGGGCAGGGGTGGGTGGCCCGACGGGCCTGGCCCCGCTGGTCCCGCTCCGGGGGTGTTCCCGGCGCCGACGGGGCGTGGTGCGGGCGTAGCGCAGCGGGAACAGCTCGGGGCGCGCGGAGTCGATCTCGCGGTAGACCGTCATGAGGTCATTGCGCAGCTGCAGCAGATCGTCCTGGGTGACGCGGTCGAAGAGGTCCCCGGGCTTCTTGCGCCCGATCATCACTGCGCTGCCCCGCCGAGGGTGCGCCACAGGAACGTGTACATGAGCGCGTTCATGCGGGCGGCCTGCCCGTTGTCCGCTGCGCCCCCGTGGCCGCCCTCGATGTTCTCCCACGAGCGCACATCGGCCCCCAGCGACTCCAGGGCCGCGGTGAGCTTGCGGGCGTGACCGGGGTGGACGCGGTCATCCCGGGTGGAGGTGAGCACGAAGGCGGGCGGGTACTCCACGTCCTCGCGCAGCAGGTGGTAGGGGCTGAACGTGCGGATGAACTCCCAGTCCTCGGTATCGGGGTCGCCGTACTCGGCCATCCAGGAGGCACCGGCCAGCAGGTGGGAGAAGCGCTTCATATCCAGCAGCGGCACCTGGATGATGACCGCGCCGAACAGCTCCGGGTACTGGGTGAGCATGTTGCCGGTGAGCAGCCCGCCGTTGGAGCCGCCGCGCACCGCGAGGTGCTCGCGGTCGGTGACGCCGCGCTCGATGAGGTCCTTCGCCACGGAGGAGAAGTCCTCGTAGGCCTTGTGGCGGTTCTGCTTGAGGGCGGCGCGGTGCCAGCGCGGCCCGTACTCGCCGCCGCCGCGGATGTTCGCCAGCACGTAGGTGCCACCGCGCTCGAGCCAGGCCTTGCCGATCGCGCCCAGGTAGCCGGGGGTCAGGGACACCTCGAAGCCGCCGTAGCCGTACAGCAGGGTGGGGCTAGGTGCATCGTCCCCGCTCTCGCGCGGGCGAGAGATCTCGAAGTACGGGATGCGGGTGCCGTCCACGCTGGTGGCGAAATGCTGGGTGACCTCGAGACCCTCGGCGTCGAAGCGGGCGGGCGCAGCCTTGATCTGCTCGAGCTCACCGGGCTCGCCGCCGCCGGCCACACCGGCGAGGTCGCCGACGTACAGGGTGGTGGGGCGGATGAAATCGGTGACGGTCAGCCAGATGCGGTCATCGACATCGGAGTCCACCGCGGCGACGGACAGCGACCCGTTCAGCTCCGGGTAGAGGTCCCGCCGCACCCAGGCGCCGTGCTCATCGCGGGTGTGGACCTCCAGGCGATGCACGACGTCCTCGAGGATCGTGAGTACCACCGCGGTGCGGGTGATCGTCATGCCCGCGAGCGACGTCGTCTCGGTGGGTTCGAAGAGCATGTGCAGCTCGGGGTCCCCGTTCATGAAGCGGGCGAAGTCCCCCACCACGAGGGAGCCCGACGGGTAGGTGTCCTCCCCCACCTGCCAATCGCTGCGCGGCGAGAAGATGCCGAGGTCCCGGTGCGCGGTCACCTCGAGGTCGCGGGGGACGTCCACTGCGGTCAGCGCGGGCGGCTCCTGCTCGCGGTCCACGACGTGCACGGTCGTGTCGTAGAAGGCGTGGGCCTCGATGATCCAGTCCCGCTCCCAGCCCGGGGTGGAGTCATGGCCCATGAACACCGACATGTCCGTGGCGGGCACCTCGTGGACCAGCTGCGCCTCGGCGAGCGCGGTGCCGCGCCGCCACAGCCGCACCTGGCGCGGGTAGCCGGAGGTGGTCATGGTGTCCTCACCGAAGTCGGTGGAGACCCACAGGGTGTCGCGGTCGATCCAGGAGACCCCGCCCTTGGACTCGGGGCGCACGAAACCCCCATCGGCCGGATCGACGAACGCGCGGGTCTTCAGGTCGAACTCGCGGGTGACGTCCGCGTCGGACCCCCCGTGGGACAGAGAGATCAGGGCGTGGCGGTAGGGCTCACCCTCAGCGGGGCGCAGCAACTGAGCACCGTGCCACACCCAGTCCTCACCCTCGGTCTCGTTCAGCGCATCGAGGTCCAGCAGGATCTCCCACTCAGGCTCGTCGGTGCGGTAGGAGTCCCAGGTGGTGCGGCGCCACAGGCCGCGCTCATGCTCGGCGTCGGTCCAATAGTTGTAGAGGTGCTCGCCACGGGCAGTGACGCCGGGGATGCGATCCTTCGCATCGAGGATCTCGCGGATCTGGTGCTGCAGGGTCTCCGCGAGCGGCGCACCCTCGGGGTCCGACGGGTCCGCGACCGCATCCAGCTCCGCTTCGGCCCGCGCATTGCGCTCCCGCACCCAGACCAGGGCCTCGTCTCCGGTGACGTCCTCGAGCCAGAGGTGCGGGTCGGTGCTGCCGTCGGGGGCGGGCAGCTGCGGGGTGCGGGGATCAGCGGTCATCGGCTCTCCTGGTGAGTGGTGGTGAAGTCGGTCAGGGTGCGCTTCCAGGCGTCTTTCCAGACGGCCCGCGCATCGGCGTCATCAAGTCCCTTGTGCTCGATCGAGAGAGTCGAACGGCCTTCGTCTTTGGCAGTGATGTTCACGCTGAGGCGCGAGCCGTCCACGAGGCCCGCTCGCCAGTAGCGCCACTTCTCTGTGTCGGTGAGGGAGGGATCCTGGATCCCGAGCTCGGCGCGGCGCGCAGCGGTCATGAAGGCATCCCAGCTCTCGCGCACCTCATCGGGCGTGCCGGCCAGGGTGCGGGAGGCGGAGGCGGAGAAGTCCCCGCGGCAGCTCTGCCCCACCACGCGGCGACCGACCACCTGCTCGTAGGCGACGGTCACGCCCTGCGCCCACCAGTCAGTGATCTCGAATCCCTCGATGAGGGCCCGCGCGATCCCGGCGTGGTCGAGCTCGCGCGCCCCGAGATCATCGAGCCGCTGAACCCACGTGGCCAGTGGGGTACCCGTGGCCGCGACGATGCGGGCGGCGTGCGGGTGCTCAGCGGGTGGGATCGCGACGCTCATGACCCCAGCCTACGGCGCAGGGCAGGGAAGCGCGGGCCATGGAAGACTGCCCGCATGCGCCGACGTCATCTGCTGGCCCTGCCTCCCCTGGCCGCGCTGGCCGCCTGCACCGGACCCGAGCCGGATCCGCCCACCGGTCCGGGAACCTCCGATGGCGGCGGTGCGAGCGATGCCGGCGGTGCTTCCGACAGCGGTGGCTCCTCCGATGCCGGGGGCGCCGAGCCCTCCCCCTCCCCGACTCCGCCGAGCGCCGCGGAGCAGCTGCTGGAGGAGCTCACCGACCGTGAGCTCGCCGGGCAGCTGGTGCTGGTGGGCATCACCGCCGGCAGCACCCCTGATCCGGCGCTGCTGACCGAGCATCACGTGGGCGGGTTCTTCCTGCTGCAGGTGTGGCAGGAGGCCGCCGCGGTGGATGCGGTCATCAGCACCGCCCGTGAGCAGTCGCGAGAGGATCTGCCGCCGCTGATCGCCGTGGACCAGGAGGGCGGGCAGGTGCGGATGCTGCGCGGCGAGGCAGCCCGCCGCACCGACTCCGCCGAGGTGCTCGGGGCCGCCGGTCCCGACGCGGTGCGCGAGGCGTACGGGATGATCGGCGAGGATCTCGCCGCTCGTGGCATCCACCTGAATCTCGCCCCGGTGGCCGATGTGGTCGATCCGCAGCTGGGCGGAAGAAACGAGCCGGTCGGTGGATTGGACCGCGGCTTCGGCACCGATCCCGAGCACGTGGGCCAGTGCGTGAGGGCGGCCGTCGAGGCTCTCGCCGAGCAGGGGGTGGGTTCGACGCTCAAGCATTTCCCGGGCCTGGGGCGGGTGGAGCGCAACACCGACTTCTCCGCCGAAGGCATCGAGGATGCGACGACGACCCTGGATGATCCGTTCCTGGACTCCTTCGCGGCGGGGATCGCGGCCCGCGCCGAGGCGGTGATGCTGTCCTCGGCGATCTACCCGCAGCTCGAGCCGGAGGTGCCGGCGATGTTCTCCTCCGTGGTGGTCACCGAGCTGCTGCGCGAGCAACTGGGGTTCACCGGCGTGGTGATGACCGATGACATCGGCGCCGCCAAGGCGGTGCAGTCGGTGCCGGTCGCGGAGCGGGCCACGCGTCTGCTGGACGCGGGTGGGGATGCGGTGCTCACGGCAGATCCATCCCTCGCCGGCCAGCTGGTCGATGCGATCCAGCAGTGGGCGGAGGAGACCCCCGAGCAGGCGGAGCGGGTGCGGGAGTCCGCCGGGCGGATGCTCGCCCTGAAGCAGGCGCGGGGCCTGCTGTGAGGCTCAGTCGGCGTTGTCGAGCGTGATCAGGTGGTTCACGGGGCCGTGACCGTCGGCGCTGCGGGAGATCTGCCAGTCGCGGGCGTTCTCCGTGGCGGAGGCGAGGAATTCGCGGGCGGAGGCGATGATCGTGATCATGTCGTCGTCGGTGCCGGGTTCGCCGATCTCCTCAAGCTCCCCGGCGCGGTCGAATTCCGCGATGCGGGCCAGCTGCGCGGCGATCGCGGCCGACAGGGTCGTCCCGGCGCCGCGGACGCGTCGGCCGGGCACGCGCTGTGCCCGCAGCAGGTCGGTGCCGCCGGGGTGGACCAGCACATCCACCACGTCCTCGCCCTCCAGCAAACCGCCGGTGATCAGCACGGTGGCGGGGCCGCGGGCCTGCAGCGCGAGCGCATGCTCACGCATCTGCTCGATCGAGGGGGCGACGGCCTCGCCCAGCAGCTGCGCGGCCTCGGCCATGGTGAGCGTGAGGACGTCCACCATCTGCAGCAGCTGCTCGCCGATCGCGCGGGCGCCCTCGGCGGTGATGAGCGCGGTCCCGTCGGCCGCGACCATCACCGGATCCAGCACGATGCGGCCCAGGCGCGAGCGGTGGGCGGTGAGCGCCTGCGCAAGGGCGTCGACGTTCTCGGCGCTGCCCAGGGCACCGATCTTGGTCGCGTCGATCCACAGATCCTCGGCGACGGCGTCGATCTGGGTGCGCAGCAGCGGGCCGGGCAGGGGACGGCTCTCGCGCACGCCCCGCGTGCTGACCGCCGTGATCATGCTGACCGCGGAGGCGCCGTAGACCCCCAGTGCCGTGAAGGTCTTGAGGTCGGCCTGGATCCCGGCCGCGCCGTCGGACTGGGAGTCGGCGATGGTCAGGACGAGGGGCGGACGCATACGGTCTCCACCTTTCGGCGAACGGTCGGCGGCGCCGCCCTGCGGGGCGCCTGGTGGCCCGGAGTGTACCGATCATGCCTGCGACGCCACCTCGTGCGAGAATCGGGCGGGGAGCACGGCACCGTGGGGAGGCGATGATGGGCCAGGAGTCGCAGCAGGACGAGGGACTGCCAGATCTGTCAGCGCGTAGCGCCGCGAGCACCGGGCCCGCGACCCTCGGCGAACCGTCGGAGCGGGCGCGCGGCCGCACCCGCACCACCATGCTCGCGGTGATCATCGGGGCTCTCGTGGTGCTGGGCGTGGTGGCCCTGGTGCTCTCGCAGACGGTGTTCCGGCCCGTGCTGGCCGACGGGCCCGAGAAGACCTACGACACCGCACCGCGCACCGCCTCAGGGCAGTCGGAGTACGTCCCGGATCCGAACGACCCGGACATCGCCCCGCCCCCGCCGATCTTCACGCAGAAGCCCACCACCGCGTGCACGGTGCCCGGGTACACGGATGCGCAGCCGCCCTCGGGCCCCGATCAGGTGCGCGGCGGGAACCTGGAGTACACGATGCCGAGCCAGTGGGGGTCCGACTGGTTCGCCCATTCGCTGCCGTACATGACCCAGATCGGGGCGGAGGCGCGTCACCTCGAGGACGGCTGGTACAGCGTGGTGAGCCTCGGGGCGGTGGAGTTCCCGGAGGATGAGGGCGGCTATCCGGGGCTGGAGGCGGCGTCGGTCGCGATCTTCCAGTGCTACGCCACCACAGCGGGCGTGGTCTCCCACTTCGGGCAGTCCCCTGAGGTCACCGACTACCGCTCGGAACCCATGACGGTCGATGGTCACGCGGCCTGGATCGTCCAGGCCACGTACCATTTCGAAGACCCGGAGATGCTCGAGACCACCTCCGCCTCGATCGTCACCGCGATCGTGGTGGAGACCCCCGCCGGGCCCAGTGCTGTGGCCAGCGATGTCGCTGCCGACCAGCCCGATCACGTTCAGAACCTCGAGGACATCATCGCGAGCCTCACCGTCGTGGCCTGAGCCGCGATCCATTCCGCACTAGGAGACACCGTGCATACCTCACCGCAGTTCAGCCCGACCACGCAACAGCAGCCTCCGCAGCGGCCCGGGGGCGGGGCGCTGCTGGTGGGCGGGCTCGCTTTCGCGCTGGTGTTCCTGCTGATCGTCGGCGGCACCGTGGTGTACCTCGTGCTGCGCGGCGGGGGACAGGGCGGTGCGGGTGGCCCCACCTCCCCGGAGACCTCCTCGATCGCGGAGAGCCCATCCGAGGACGAGCCCTCGTCGAGCGAGACTGCGCCCCCGCCGGCCGAGGAGGAGCGCTGCTGGTCCTCCCCCCGCACCGAGCGCACCTCCACGAACCCCTCGGGGATGCTGCGCGGCGGCGGCTTGCAGTTCATCCCGCCGGCCACCTACGACGGGCGTGACCTGCCCCCGGGCGTGCCGTTCCTCAACGACGCCCAGGGGGTCAATGCGGCCGCGGAGGGGACGTGGGTCTCGACGGTCTGGGTCGGGGCGGTCGAGTGGCAGCCGGGGGTGGAGTATCCGGGGGCGGAGGCAGCCTCGGAGCGGATCGTGGACTGCCTGTTCCGCACCTCGTATCTCTGGGAGAGCACGTCGGGGCGCTCCCTGGATGACAAGGTCACCGAGCCGGTGACGATCTCCGGCATGTCCGGCTACCGCACCACGGCGCGTCTGAATTGGGAGTCTTCGAAGCTGGAGAAGATCCAGGCCGTGGATCTCATGGTGGTTGTGGTGGACACCCCGGAGGGACCGAGCATGTTCGGCGCGGACACCGCGGTGGGGATCGCGTCCCATGAGAAGGCGATCGAGGACGCCTACGATTCGCTGACCGGCGTCTCCTGACCATCACCGGGCAGCGGGATGGTCAGGAGACGGGATGATCAGTCGCCGCGCAGGATCGCGAGGATGCGCAGAACCTCGACGTACATCCAGACCATGGTCACGGTGACACCGAAGGCCACGCGCCAGGCGTAGGGCCGCGGCACCCCGGCGGCGGCCGCATTCTGGATGTCCTCGAAGTCCATGACGAGGGAGTAGGAGGCCATCGCCACGGCGAGGCCGCCGATCGCCAGGCCCAGCATGCCGTCGCGCAGGCTCTGCCCGGTGGCGATCAGAAGCACGATGTTCACCAGGCCGAAGAGCAGATAGGCGATCATCGCGACGAAGAAGATCTTGTTCAGGCGCGGGGAGGTGCGCAGCACGCCCACCCGGAACAGCACCAGGACGGTGCCGGCCACGATGAGGGTGCCGGTGACAGCCTGCAAGGCGATACCCGGGTAGATGATCTCCATGCCGGCGGAGAGGCCGCCCAGAAGCAGGCCCTCGAACCCGGCATACAGCAGGGTCAGGATCGCGGAGGGCTTGCGCCGGAAGGCATTGACCAGCCCCACGACAAGGGCGCCGAGGAGACCGACCACCAGGGCCAGCATGCCGATCCCGGCACCGAGGGCCTGCCCCTCCTCCCCGGCGACCAGGCCGAAGGCGTGGGGCAGCAGGGTGATGCCACCGCCGATCACGATGACCAAGCCCAGGGACGCGGTGATCGCGTTGAGAGCATCCCGCAGAGTCATACGGCCGGTGTCGTAGCCGCTCGCGGCAGGCCGCGCATACATCGCTTCGAGGTTCTCAGTGCTCGCCTGCTGACCGAAGTCCGAGGACCACTGCGTGCCGGGCCCACCCTGCGGGGACTGGCCAAACTGGGGCGCACGGTACTGCGCGCCGGACTGCACGGACTGGTCGCGGCCAAAGACGATGTTGTGGCGTGCCATGGGGCTCCTTAGCTAGGGCATGCACCGATCAGACAGGTCCACTGTACCGAGGGGCCCGCCGTGCCGCCTGGGCGCACGCTGTGCCGTGAGCGAACGGTGACCTGCTCCCTCAGGGCCGCGGACCGAAGATCGCCGAGCCCACGCGCACGATGGTCGCGCCCTCCTCGACCGCGATCTCGAGGTCGCCACTCATGCCCATCGACAGCTCGGTGAGTCCGTCGATGCCGGTGGCCGCCCGCGCGGCATCGCGCAGCTCACGCAGGGACCGCAGGGAGGCCCGCACGACCTCGAGGTCAGTGGTGTTCGCGCCGATGGTCATGAGGCCGACGGGCCGCAGCACGGGCGATTCCCGCAGCCGCTCCAGGATGCCGGTGACCGCCTCGAGCTCGGGGGCGAATCCGCCCTTGGACTCCTCCCCGGAGGTGTTGACCTGCACGAGCACCTCGAGGGTCTTCTCGGCCATCTGGGCGCGGCGCTCGAGGGCATCGGCGATATCGGGCCGATCCACGCTGTGGACCATCTGCGCGAAGGCCACCACGTCCCGGGCTTTGTTGGTCTGCAGGCGGCCGATGAAGTGCCGGGGCACGCCGTTGTCCGCGAGCAGCGGGTCGGCATGCTTGGCGATCTCCTGGGCGCGGTTCTCCCCCACCGCGATGCGGCGCTCGCGCTGCCGCAGCAGTTCGATTACCTCGGCGATCTGGGCGGGGGTGCGCAGCTTCGTGGCCAGCAGCAGCGTGATCTCCTGCGGGTCGCGGCCCACCCGGCGGGCCGCGGCGTCGATGCGCTCGAGCACGCCATCGAGGCGGTCGACGAGCTGGTCGGGCTGATCAGGGATGGTCTGCTGGGGGGTCATGGCCCCATTGTGGCCGATCCCGCCAGCGCGCCGGCTCCCTCGCCGCCGCGCCCGTCGGCCCACCGCGGTGCCCCCACCGGGACTCGAACCCGGACTGTGCCGATTTTAAGTCGGTCGCCTCTGCCGATTGGGCTATGGGGGCGCGTACCGGGATGCGCGTCCCCGGCCTTCTCGCAGGGGCTCACCTTATGCTGGAACGCACCATGACGGCTGTGATCCGGTCCCTCGCGGACTCCCTGCGACGGTTCGGCGACGATCGCCTTGAGGCGCTGCTCGTCGCCCGGCCGGACCTCGCCTCGCCACCACCGCGGGGAGTGGGACCGCTCGCCGCTCGCGCCGCCGGCCCCACCTCGGCCCGACGGGCCCTGGACGCCCTCACCCTGCCGGAGCTGCATCTCATCGAGGCGCTCGCGGTGATCCCCGATGGCTCCTCCCCCGCGCAGTTGGCCGCCGCCGTCGGCGCCGGTCCCGAGGAGATCACCGGGGCGCTCGAGCGCGTGATCACCCTCGCACTGGTGTGGGGCGAGGATGAGCTGCACCTGATCCGGCCGCTGCGCGAGGGGCTGCGCACCCCGGCGGGGCTCGCCGCCCCGGATCCCGCCGATCCGGCCCCGGAAGAGGCCGCGCAGATCATCGAGCGCTCCCGCGAGGATCTCAGCTCCGTCCTGGAGACCCTCGCCTGGGGGCCTTCCGCGGTGGCGGGCAGCGGGAAGCTCGCCACCCAGCTCATCGCCCGCGGCATCGTGGTCGCCGGGGACGACGGTCAGCTGCGGATTCCCCGCCCTGTGCAGCTGGCGTTGCGCGGTGGCCGGGTCCACGCCGCCCACCATGCTCGTCGGCCCCTGCCGGAGGGAGAGGCACTCATCGAGACGGTGCCGGGGTCCCGCACTGCGCAGGCGGTCGAGCTGGCCTTCGAGGCGCTGCGTCTGGCCGCGACCGTGCGCTCCTTCGACGATGACCCGCCGGGGGTGCTGCGCCGCGGCGGCCTGCCGCAGCGGGATCTGCGGCGCCTCGCCGAGCGGGCGGGCACCCCCGTCTCGACGCTCGCCACAATCCTGCAGGCCGCCTGGCAGGCGGGGCTGATCGGCCATGACGGGCAGGAGTGGCATCCCACGCGCGACTGGGACGAGCATGCGCTGCTGCCCGCCGAGCAGCGCTGGGCGGAACTGGTGCTGGCCTGGGCACGCGGCCACCATGTGGCTTCCCTCGCGGGCACCGCGGATCCGACGGGGGCGCCGCGGCCGCTGCTGTCGGATCAGACCCGCCGTGAAGGCGTGCGCACGCGCCGCGGCGCCCTGCTGCGCGCCCTGCAGACCACCCCGTCTCTCAGCGCGACCGAGGAGTCGCTCGCCCGCAGCCTCGCCTGGGCGTTCCCGCGGGTGCCCGCCGAGGTGATCCGGGAGGAGACCGCGGCGCTGCTGACCGAGGGCCGGGTGCTCGGCGTGATCGAGGACGGGGCCCTCACGGCGCTCGGGCAGGAGCTCGTGGCGGTGCTCGAGGAGCCCGCCCCGACGGCCCATGAGCGCCTCGCGGCGTGCCTGCTGCAGCTCGCACCGCCGCCGGTCACCGAGGTGCTGCTGGATGCGGATCTCACCGCGGTGGTGCCGGGTCGGCCCGCCCCGGAGCTGCTGGTGCTGCTGGACTGGACGGAGGTCATCTCCCGCGGTGGTGCACTGACCCTGCGTTTTACCCCCGCCGCGGTGCGCCGCGCGATCGGTGAGGGTCGGGACGCCGATGCGCTGCTGGCCCTACTGGAGAAGGCCTCCCGCTCCCCCATCCCGCAGGCCCTGACATATCTGCTGCGCGATGAGCAGCGCCGTCACGGCCGGATTCGGGTGGGGCGCGCCTCCACCGTGCTGACGGCCGAGGCGGAGGTGCTGGATCTGCTGCAGGCATCCCCGGAGGCCACGGCCCTGCAGCTGCGACGCCTGGCCCCTACGGTCGCGGTCACTCTCACCGATCCGGGGTTCGCTCTGCAGGTGGCGCGGGAGGCGGGCCTCGCCCCGCAGGCCGTCGGGCCCGACGGCGCGCCCGCTCCCGAGGCCCTCACGCATTCTCTGCGCGGCGGCCCGGTGGAACCGGACCTGGTCACTGTGGAGGGCCCGGAGCTGCGGATCCCGGCTGCGGAGGCGGTGGCCCGCATCCGTGCAGCCGATGCCGGTGAGCAGGAGAAGTCCCTCACCGACCGGCTGCTGGAGGCGATTGCGGAGGGCCGCGAGCTGCGCCTGGGCGTGGTGGATGGTCGCGGCGGCATCGAGACGCACCAGGTGGTGCCGCTGTCCCTGGAGGGCGGACGGCTGCGAGCCCGGCAGGCCGATGGCACGGAGCTGAGCGTCCTGGTGCATCGCGTGACTTTGGGATGAACGCGCTGAGTGGCCCCTTTGCTCAGCGCAGCGAATTTCGGGCTACAATTTCAGCCGCCAGGAACGGTCACTGAACGCTCCGTCCTGGACGAACGCCGTCGGCATCCGCGCCGGCGGATGATCTGACCACAGGACCACGAGGGGAAGACCATGACTGTTCCGAACTCCGGCTTCGACGTCGAAGCCATCAAGAAGAATGCGCTCATTGCGACGATCGTCGGCTTCCTCTGCGGCGGCGCGATCCCGGGTGTGCTTGGCCTACTCGGCTACCTGAAGGCCGATACCGAGCCGGAGACCGCCAAGAAGTTCACCAAGTGGGCCTGGATCGCCTTCGCGATCATGTGGGTCCTCACGATCCTCGGCATCATTCTGTACGTCGTGTTCGTCGGCGTGCTGATCGGCACGACGACCACCTACTGATCCACCCCTGCGCACAGCACCGCAGCGCGAAGGCCCCGGACCTCCTGGTCCGGGGCCTTCTGCGTGGGGTGATCAGCTCTCGGTCGAGGCGGCCTGGGTCTCCTCCCCGGCCTCCCGATCCACGGCGCCGTGGGTCACGCCGCTCTTATCGGCGTCGGCGTCGGTGCGCACCTCGGTGCGGTCCCCGGTCCACTCCACGTGGTAGCTGCCGTCGCGGTCCACGCGCTTGTAGGTGTGGGCACCGAAGAAGTCACGCTGCGCCTGGACCAGGGCGGCGGGCAGACGCTCAGCCCGGATCGCGTCGTAGTACGCGAGGGTGGAGGCGAACACCGGGGCGGGGAACCCGGCGCGAGCGGCGTAGGCCACCACGCGGCGCCACGCGGGGATGCACGCGGAGATCTCGCGGGTGAAGTACTCATCGGCCAGCAGCAGCGGCAGCTCGGTGTTGCGCTCGTAGGCCTCGGTGATGCGGTCCAGGAACTTCGCCCGGATGATGCAGCCGCCGCGCCAGATCTTCGCCATGTCCCCCAGGGTGATGTCCCAGTCGTACTCCCGGGCGCCCTTGGCGATCTCCTCGAAACCCTGCGAGTAGGAGACCAGCTTCGCGGCGTACAGCGCCTTCTGCAGGTCGTCGATGAACTGCTCGCGGTCCTCGACGGGCACGTCCTCGGCGTGACCGGGCAGGACCTCGCGGCCGGCGGCGCGCTCCTGGGCGGCACCGGAGGTGGAGCGGGCGAAGGTGGCCTCGGCGATGCCGGTCACCGGAACCCCCAGGTCCAGGGCGGTCTGCACAGTCCAGGCGCCGGTGCCCTTCTGGGCGGCCTGGTCCAGGATCACGTCCACCAGCGGATGGCCGGTGGACTCATCGACGTGGGCGAGCACCTCACCGGTGATCTCGATGAGGAAGGACTCCAGGTCCCCGCGGTTCCACTCCTCGAAGACCTTGCCGATCTCGGCGGCCTCCATGTTCAGCGCCTTGCGCATGAGGTCGTAGGCCTCGGAGATCACCTGCATGTCGGCGTATTCGATGCCGTTGTGCACCATCTTCACGAAGTGCCCGGCCCCGTCGGCTCCCACATGGGTGCAGCACGGCTCGCCGTTGACGTGCGCGGAGATCTTCTCGAACATGGGGCCCAGGCGGTCGTAGGACTCCTTCGTGCCGCCGGGCATGATCGAGGGGCCGTTCAGGGCTCCCTCCTCACCGCCGGAGACACCGGTGCCCACGAAGTGCAGGCCCTTCTCCTTGAGCGCGGCCTCCCGCCGACGGGTGTCGGTGAACAGCGCGTTGCCGGCGTCGACGATGATGTCGCCGGTCTCCATGTGGGAGGCGAGCTCGTCGATCACGGCGTCGGTCGCGGCACCGGCCTTGACCATGATGATCGCCACGCGAGGCTTCTGCAGGGAGGCCACGAAGTCGGCGATCGACTCGGACGGGAAGAACTCGCCCTCGGAGCCGTAGGTGTCGATGACGTGCTCGGTCTTGCCCACGGAACGGTTGTGGATCGCGACCTTGAAGCCGTTGCGCGCCAGGTTGCGGGCGAGGTTCGAGCCCATCACCGCCATACCGGTGACGCCGATGTCCGCCGCATCGGCGGGGGAGGGAGCGAAGGTGGCCATGGTTTCTCCTCGTCGTGGGGGTCTCGTGCCGGCGCGGGGTCCGGGCCGGTCCGTCGGTGCCATCCTAGGCAGGCTGTGTCACACCTGGCCCGGGCGTGCCTTCGATTGCCGCGCACGCCCGTACGCTGAGGGACGGCTATGTCCGCGACCCCTGGAGCCTCCGTGACCTCACCTGCTGGACCGCACGTCCCCGCCCCGCATTCGCAGCCCGCGGCGCCGCCGCAGCCCGGCCCCGCCCCGGGCACCGATCTGAGCGCTGATCTCGGCGCGGCCCTGCGCTTCACCGGCCGGGGTCTGCTGCGCGGCGCCGCCGCGTTCCTGGTGCCCGCCGTAGTGCACATGGTCCTGCTGTTCCTGGTGATCGGCGGGTCGTTCGTCGCGCTGATGGCGGTGGTCATCGCCATGGTCGAGAGCTCCGGGGGCGGCGAGCCCGGCGCCGTTGAGGTGGTCGTCATCCTCCTGGGGTCCCTGGTGATGATTGTGCTCTCGAGTCTGGTGTCGATGCTGTGGATGTCCGGGGCGGCCCGCGTGTCCGCCGTCCTGGCCGATGGCCACAGGCCCACCATCCGGCAGGGCCTCGCGGGCCCCGGGCGGGTGATCGCCACCAGTCTGGTGGTGACGCTGCTGGTGGTCCTGGGGTCGATCCTGCTGTACCTGCCGGGCATCATCGCGGCGGTGCTGACCTTCTACGCGATCCCCGCCGCGCTGCGCGGCGCCTCCGTGGGTGCGGCGCTGAAGGAGTCCTTCACCCTGGTGAAGCAGAACCTGGGGATCACGCTCCTGGGGTATCTCATCTACTCCGTGGCGATGTCCGTTGCCTCGATGACGTTGATCGGGGCCCTGGTGGTGGTGCCCTTCGGGATGCTGCTGATGCTGGGGCTGTACGAGCGTCTGCAGGGCCGGGAGCTGCCGGACCTCGCGGCGGCCTGATCTGATGTCCGACGGCCCCCTGATCGTCCAGAGCGATAAGTCGCTGCTGCTGGAGGTGGATCATCCGCGCGCCCATGCGGCGCGCCTGGCGATCGCGGCCTTCGCGGAGCTGGAGCGAGCCCCGGAGCATGTGCACACCTACCGGATCACGGATCTGGGGCTGTGGAATGCCCGGGCTGCAGGGTATGACGCGGAGACCGTGGTCGCGGCGCTCGTGGATCATTCCCGCTACCCGGTGCCGCATGCCTTGCTGCTGGATGTGGCCGAGACGATGGCGCGCTACGGTCGGCTGCGTCTGGTGTCCACCCCGCGCGAGGGCCTCGTGCTGGAGGCCGCCGAGCCGGCGGACCTCGAGGAGGTGCGGCGGGCACGGAAGGTCGCCGAGCTGCTCGGCGCACGCCTGGATGCGCGGCGGGTGCGGGTGGCACCGTCGCAGCGGGGCGCCCTGAAGCAGGCGCTGTTGAAGCTCTCGCGGCCCGTGGAGGACCTGGCCGGGTACGTCGATGGCGCTGCGCACCCGATCACGCTGGATGAGCAGGACTGGCAGCTGCGGCCCTATCAGCGCGAGGCCGTGGACGGCTTCACCCACGGCGGCTCCGGCGTGGTGGTCCTCCCCTGCGGGGCTGGCAAGACCCTCGTCGGCGCCGGCGCGATGGCGGCACTCGGGCGCACCACCCTGATCCTCGCCACCTCGACGGTCTCCGCCCGGCAGTGGCGCGATGAGCTGCTGGCGCGCACCTCGCTGACGGAGGCGGAGATCGGCGAGTACTCGGGGGACCGCAAGGAGCTGCGGCCGGTGACGATCGCGACCTACCAGGTGCTGACGATGAAGCGCCGCGGCGTCCACCCGCACCTGGAGCTGATCAGTGCCCGGGACTGGGGGCTGATCATCTACGACGAGGTGCATCTGCTGCCCGCCCCGGTGTTCCGCATGACCGCGGACCTGCAGGCCCGTCGGCGCCTGGGGCTGACCGCCACGCTGGTGCGGGAGGACGGCCGGGAAGGTGAGGTGTTCTCCCTGATCGGCCCCAAACGGTATGACGCGCCGTGGAAGGACCTCGAGGCGCAGGGATACATCGCCCCCGCGGCGTGCACCGAGGTGCGGGTGGATCTGCCGGCCGCTGATCGGATGGCCTACGCGATGGCTGAGCCGAGCGATCGGGCGCGCCTGGGCGCTGCGCATGGGGCGAAGATCCACGTGGTGGAGCGCATCGCGGCCCGGCATGCCGGGGAGCCGCTGCTCGTGATCGGCCAGTACCTCGATCAGCTGGAGGAGATCGCCGAGCGCCTGGGCGCAGACCTCATCACGGGCAAGACCCCGGTGAGGCGCCGTCAGGAGCTGTTCGCGGCGTTCCGTGCCGGGACGATCACGCGCCTGGTGGTCTCGAAGGTCGCGAACTTCTCGATCGATCTGCCGGAGGCGTCGGTGGCGGTGCAGGTCTCCGGGACGTTCGGCTCGCGCCAGGAGGAGGCGCAGCGGCTGGGGCGTCTGCTGCGTCCCAAGGCCGATGGGCGCGGCGCCCACTTCTACACGGTGGTCATGCGCGACACCCAGGATCAGGACTTCGCCGCCCACCGCCAGCGCTTCCTCGCCGAGCAGGGGTACGCGTACTCGATCGTGGATGCGGAGGACCTGGAGGCGGGCTCGAACGGCCCCGCTCGCTGACCTGCTGCCCGGCCCGCACTACAGTGGCCCCAGCATCCCGGCCGCGTCGGCGGCGTCCCCCTCGCACCTCAGGAGCGCGCGATGACCTCTTCCGATGACCGCACCCGGCCCGCTGATCCTCCGCGTGAGGAGCGCCCGCGGGGTGATGACCGTCCGCGCGATGACCGCCCGTCGGACCGTGCGCGGGACGAGCGCCCGTCGGACCGTGCGCGCGAGGACCGTGCGCGCGATGAGCGCCATGAGCCCGTCTCCGAGGTGCCCGCCAGCGGTGGCCGCACCGCGGGGATGTGGATCGGCCTGATCCTGGGCGCGATCATCCTCATCCTGCTGCTGATCTTCGTGATCCAGAACAACGTCACAGCGAACTTCGAGTACTTCGGCGCCCAGTTCGATCTTCCGCTCGGGGTGGCGATGCTGCTGGCGGCGATCGCGGGCGCGCTGGTCATGGCGCTCGTGGGCTCGGTGCGGATGGTGCAGATGAGCTGGACCATCCGCAAGCTGCGCAAGCAGCAGGAGAAGATTCAGCGCACCATCCGCTGAGCACTCCCCCAGCCGTCACGCGCATCCAGGTGACGTTCAGCCGATTCCCATCCAAGCAGAGGACGGTGGTGCCATGAGCACCGAGAGCACCCAGGACTACGAGGCCCGTCTCCTCGTCGTCGACGACGAACCGAACATCCGCGACCTGCTGGCCACCTCCCTGCGCTTCGCCGGGTTCGAGGTGTTCACCGCAGCCACCGGCAATGAGGCGATCAAGCAGGCCACCGAGCAGCAACCGGACCTCGTCGTCCTCGATGTGATGCTCCCGGACATGGACGGTTTCACCGTCACACGCCGCCTGCGCGACCGCGGCGAGCAGTACCCCATCCTGTTCCTCACCGCCAAGGACGAGACACAGGACAAGGTGGCGGGTCTGACCGTCGGCGGCGATGACTACGTCACCAAGCCCTTCAGCCTCGAGGAGGTCGTGGCGCGGATCCGCGCGGTGCTGCGCCGCACCCACGGCGGACAGGAGGCCACCGGAGACTCCGCGCTCGTGGTGGGCGATCTGCGGCTGGATGAGGATTCGCATGAGGTGCATCGGGGGGATGTGAACATCGAGCTGTCCCCCACCGAGTTCAAGCTCCTGCGCTACCTCATGCTCAATGCCGGCCGCGTCGTCTCCAAGACGCAGATCCTCGACCATGTGTGGGACTACGACTGGTCCGGCGAGGTGGGGATCGTCGAGTCCTACATCTCCTACCTGCGGCGCAAGGTGGACGTGCTGGGCGAGCCGATGATCCACACCAAGCGCGGCATCGGCTACGTGCTGCGCGCCGCCGAGGGCTCCTGAGGCGGTGGCACTGCCCACCCTGCGCAGCGCGCGACCGGTCTCCCTGTGGACCCGGATCGTCGCGCTGATCTCGGCGCTGCTGGTGCTGGGGACGGTGCTCACGGGCAGCTTGTCGCTGTTCCTGCTCAACCGCACCCTGATCCAGTCGGTGGACAACAGCCTGCAGGCCGGGATGGGCGAGATGCTAGCGCTGGCGCAGGCAGAGCTGGCCGATGAGGACCAGGTCCTGCAGACCAGCCCCCGCACGCCGGTGGAGTATGCGGTGGAGATCCGCGATGCGCAGGGCCGCAGCATCGAGAAGCTTGTGGTGCACTACGGGCCCGGCTTTGTGACGATCCCGTTCCCGCAGATGTCCGATGAGCAGATCCTGGACCGAGCGGGCCGACCGTTCACGGTGGTGGATTCGGCGGAGAACCGCTGGCGCGTGGTCGCGATGCTCAACTCGGGACCGCAGAAGGGCAGCGTCTATGTCGCACTGCCGCTGGATGGCGTGGATCGCACGATGCGTGAGATGGCGCTGGTGATCGTGCTGGTCGGCACACTGGTGGTACTCGTGGGGATGGGGCTCGGCGGCTGGGTGACGCATCGGGCGCTCGAGCCGCTGCTGGATGTGGAGGCGACCGCCAGCCAGATCGCCGCAGGAGATCTCTCACGTCGCGTGCCCGTCACAGACACGAGCGCTGAGGTGCATGACCTGGCGCTCAGCCTCAACGAGATGCTGCTGCGGATCGAGCAGGCCTTCGCCGCGCAGTCCGCCTCCGAGGAGCACGCCACCCGGTCCGAGGCGCGGATGCGACGCTTCGTGGGCGATGCGTCCCATGAGCTGCGCACCCCGCTCGCGGCGATCCGGGGCTTCGGGGAACTGCATCGGATGGGGGCGCTGCGCACCGAGGAGGATGTCGCCTCGGCGATGCGGCGCATCGAAGATGAGGCGCGGCGGATGGGCTCGCTAGTGGAGAACCTGCTGCGGCTCGCCCGACTGGATGAGAACCCGGATCTGGAGCTGCGGCCGGTGGATCTGACCGATGCGCTGTTCGACGCCGCGCAGGATCTGCGGGCCCTGGATCCGGAGCGGCAGGTGATGGTGGTGTCGCTGTCGGGCACGCCGCTGACGGTGCAGCCGCATGTGGCGATCGGGGTGCACGGCGATGAGGCTTCGCTGCGGCAGGTGATCCTGAACCTGGTGGGCAATGCGAACCGCCACACCCCCAAGGGTTCGCCGGTGGAGATCGCGGTGGGCTACACCTCCCCGGAGAAGGTGCGCATCGAGATCCGCGACCACGGTGCGGGAATCGACGATGACCAGCGGAAGAAGGTGTTCGAGCGCTTCTACCGCACCGATTCCTCACGGGCCCGCTCGGCCTCGCAGGGCGGCGGCGCGGGGCTGGGGCTGTCGATCGCGGCGACGATCGTGGCCCAGCACAAGGGGCGGATCGGCGTCTCGGAAACACCGGGCGGCGGGGCGACGTTCTGGGTGGAGCTGATGGGCTGCGAGGTGCCGACGGGCGAGCGGGTGGTGCCCGATCAGATCCGGGCGATCACGCCCCGTCGGCCCGCCTCCCCCACGTCGGGCCCGACGAGTCCCGAGGCACGCTGAGCACCTGGCCGATGAAGCCCGCCTGACCGCGCTCGCGGGAGAGGGTATCCAGGTGCTCGAGGAAAGCGAGCGCGGCGGTGCGCCCGGCGTGGTCATGGTGCTCGAGGCGCGGCGGCGCGGCGGGGTCATCGCGGGTGAGGCGGAAAGCGCCGGGCGGGGCTGTGTCCTGGGGCGGCAGCGGGTCCACGTGACCGTAGGGCCCGACAATGAGGTCCGTCGGCACCGGGTGCAGCCCCAGGTCAGCAGCGTGCTCAGCGGAGCGGGTGGCGCGCGCCGCGGGGCGGTCCCGGCCGCGGATCCGCAGGGGGGAAGCGAGCAGCAGGCGAGTCAGCTCCCGGTCTCCGACGAACGTGACGCCCGCGGCCTCGAGGTCGGCGCGGCGCTCGAGGGGCCAGTCGTAGTGGTCCAGGTCGAAGGCGCGCGGAGGCAGCCCCGCGCGGGCGGCGGCCTCATGCAGCTCCGCGAGGGAGGTATCCGAGATGAGGTGCCCCCACACGGTGCCGTAGCGGGGCCAGCGCGGGGTGTCGGCGTAGACGGTCATGGGTGATCACCCCTCGACGTCGCAGCACCCCGTGCCCGCGCAGCGCCCTTGGCCGACGCAGCGCCCTTGGCCGACGCAGCGCCCCGTGCCCCCGCGCCCCCACACGCCACGCCGATCATGCCCGCCGAGTGCACCGATTCGTGGCGATTCCGGCACGTTTCGGTGCACTCGCCAGGCTGGGTCGGCGTGTCGTGGCTGCGTCGGGTCACGGGTGCTTCAACGCCCGCTGCAGTTCGAGCTCCAGATCGCGCTCAGTGCGGGTTTCGCGTGTCCAGCTTCTGGCCCATGCGGGCAGCAGAGCGAGCGTGATTGTGAACGCGGCGGCGGCGAGCAGGATCGGCACCGTGCCTGCCACCGGTTCGTCGATCAGCAGCACCGGGAGCAGCAGCACCGCGGCCAGCGCGATGCCCCACAGAGCGGTCGCGAGGATGCTCAGCAGCGCCATGCTGCCGGCGGGGCGCCGGACCGTGCAGTCCCCGCCCACGGTGAGCGCGGTGAGCACGAGGTTCGCGCCGGTGAACAGCACGCTGAGCAGCAGCACGCGCCACGGCGGCTCGCCCGGGTCGGCAGAGAGTCCGAGCAGCCCGGCGGGGTGGGTCATCTCGATGCCGCGCAGCATCGTGATCACGCCCGTGAGCACGAGGGTGCCGAGCACAGCGGCGTGCTCGAGCCCGATCAGCCGCAGGCGCTCGCGCAACTGCGCGGAGATCTCCTCGGGCGGGAATTCCACCAGCGGCGGGCCGATGCGGCCGTGCCGGTACCAGCCGAGCGCCGCCCAGATCACCAGCAGAGCCACGGGGCTCGAGGCCGCCGTGAACAGGGCGAGGGCGAGGATCCCGAGGCAGCCGCCGAGCAGGAGCAACGTCGAGCGGGCGTGCAGCCTGTCCGTATCTCCCGCGCGCCACGCCGATCGCGTCCGCCGAGTGCGCCGATTCGTGGCGATTCCGGCACGTTTCGGTGCACTCGCGGGGGTGGGGCGGCGTGTCATCGGGCGTCGCCTCCCTCGCGCCCGGTGCTTCCCACGCGCCCGGGGCCGACGGGCGTGCCCTGGTGGTGGCGCAGCAGCCAGCGGCCGCGGTGGCGGACCCAGATCGAGGAGCGCTCGCTGCGGCCCGACGGGCAGGTCGTGGTGTATCGCAGCAGGATCACGCCGGGGGCGATCTCGTCGGCCACGAGGCCGTGTGCCTCCAGGCCCAGGACGGGGGCGAGAGCCGCGAGGATCTCCTCGCGATCCGCGACGCGGCCGTTCGCTCCGATGTTGGTGGCCTTGGGGTGCAGCAGCTCCGCGGCGCTCGGCGGGTCAGCGCGCAGGGCATCGGAGAGCAGCGCGAGCTCACGCGTGGTGACCTGCTCGAGGGCGCTCGCGCCGGGGGCATCGGCCACCCATTCCGTCTCCTCCACGGCGGTCGAGCAGGTGGCGGGGGCGGGGTCGTCCTCCGGCGCAGCGAGGAGGGACAGCAGGTCGTCGGCCTCATCCGCAGCAGCGCGGGGGGCGGTCATGGTGCGGGGCGAGGTCTCGGCGCGGGACGCGTCCGCGGCCCCCGTCGGCCCCTCTCCAGCCGCTCCGCTCCCCCGATACCCGGGCCCCACCTGCGGGTCCTGGCCCTTGGAGTACGCGGTCGCGGCAGCAAGCGCACGGCGGTCCGCAGCTTCATTCATGGCGTGCCCAGCGTGGCCCTTGACCCACTCGAACTCGACGCTGCGGCCCGAGAGCGCCCGGTCGATCGCCTGCAGCAGCTCGCGGTTCAGCACGGGCTTGCCGTCCTTCTTGCGCCAGCCCTTGCGCTTCCAGCCCGGCATCCACTTCGTGACCGAGTTGATGACGTACTGGCTATCGCACAGGATCAGCAGGTGCTGGTCGGCATCGACCGCGGTGGCTTCGAGCAGGTCCAGCACGGCTTTCAGCTCGCCCATGTTGTTGGTGCCGTGGGGCCAGCCGCCGGCGCGCCAAGTGTCCTCGTCGATGTACCAGGCCCAGCCGGCGGGTCCGGGGTTGCCGAGGGCGGAGCCGTCGGCCGCTGCGGTGATGCTCATGCAGAGATCATGTCATCTGCGAGGTCGGCACCGGATTCGCAGTGGTCGCGACCACGGGGGATCCCGGCTGCGCCAGCAATGTCACCCCAGCACGGCGCGCAGCACCAGCACCCCGACAGCGCCGATAACCGCGGCGGCGGGCACGGTGATCACCCAAGCCATGGCGATCGGCTTCATGAGGTTCCAGTTCGCGGCCCGGTTGACAAGCCCGACACCCAGCACCGCGCCGATGAGGATGTGCGTGGAGGAGACGGGCAGGCCCAGCACAGAGGCGGTCATGACGACCGCCGCAGCGGAGAGTTCGGCCGCGAATCCGCTGGCGGGATGCATCGACGTGAGGCCGGTGCCGACGGTCGCGATGACCTTGCGGCCCACGAACCACAGCCCGCACACGAGCGCGATGCCGGAGGCGAGCATCAGCGGTGCCGGAACTGCCGCCTCGGCGTTGATCGTTTCGGTGCGCAGGACGTCGAACACGGCGGCGAACGGTCCCACTGCGTTGGCGATGTCGTTGGAGCCGTGGCTGAAGGCGAAGGCGCAGGCGGTGAACACCTGCATCCAGCTGAACAGCAGGAAGGTGGACCGCGACAGGGCGGTGCGCTTGAGGGTCTTGGCGATGATGAACACGGCCAGCCACACGGCCGCGCCGATCATCAGCATCAGCAGCACGGAGGAGACGGGCGTGAAGTCCAGCCCCATGTTGGACAGACCCTTGAACAGCAGCATCGAGGTGATGACCACAGCACCGAAGGCGGCCAGCAGCGGCACCCACACCTCGAGGGCGCGGTGCGCATCGACCTCGTCGCGCCGGTCCTGGATCTCGTAGAGCTCGCGGTAGTAGTCGCTCTCCAGCTCGTCGCGGTCAAAGCCGTCCTCGGAGCTGACCACCACGGCGTCCCGCGCCATGGCGTTGGTGTACGCGATCTGCTGGAGCTCATCGAGCCGCTCGAAGGCGGCCTTGTGGCGGTCGCGGTGCTCGATCCGCTGGCGCTTGAGATCCCGCAGCTGCTGGTCGGCCTCCTCGTTGTAGCGCAGGATCCCGCGTTTGATGGCGCCGAACAGCAGATAGGCAAGGATGCCGCCGAGCAGCGGGGACAGGAACCAGGAGATGACGATCTGGCCGATCTCGCCCCACTGGACCACGTTCCACCCGCCCTGGCCGGTGGTGAAGCCGAGTGCGAGCGACCCGCCCACGATGCCGCCGACGATGGAGTGGGTGGTGGAGACCGGCCAGCCGCGCTGGGTGGCGATCAGCAGCCAGACCGCGGCGCCCAACAGCGCGGCCATCATGATGAACGCGAAGTCCATCGGCTCCAGGTGCATGGCCTCGAGGTCCACGATGCCGCTGCGCACGGTCTCGGTCACCTCACCACCGGCGATGACCGCGCCACCCACCTCGAACACGGCGGCGACCAGCAGCGCCTGTTTCATGGTGAGGGTGCCGGCGCCGACGGAGGTGCCGAAGGAGTTGGCGACATCGTTGCCGCCGATGTTGAAGGCCATGAACATGCCGAACAGGACGGTCACCGTGAGGATGCCCAGCGGCGCCGTGGCCGGCAGCTCGCCTATGGCCCAGAAGCCGAATCCCACGAGGGCGGCCAGCAGCAGTGAGCCGAACACGACGTGCCACCAGATGTCGTTCGAGGTACCTGGGGCTCCCTGGACGGGCGGGGCGGTTGACGGGGCGGGTGCGGACATGAGGTCACCTCCGGCGGCGGCCGACCCTGCTCAGCAGGGTGGTGGTGGACGGACCCCGCTACCGTCGCCCCGCCAGTTTACCCTCAGGTGACGTTCAGGTGACGCGTCGACGAGGGGCCGGGGTCAAGTCGAGGGACCGGGGTCGAGTCGGCCCCCCGTTCCACGAACGGCACTCAGATGACCGGCCGCCTGCACTATGCACGCGCCCGGTCATCTGAGTCCCTTTCGTGGTTGGATCCTCTGCGCGCCGGGCGATGACGGCCGCGGGGAGTGTCACCCCAGCACGGCCCGCAGCACCAGCACCCCGAGGGCGCCGATGACCGCGGCGGCGGGCACGGTGATCACCCAGGCCATCGCGATCGGCTTCATGAGCTTCCAGTTCGCGGCTCGGTTGACGAGCCCCACTCCCAGCACGGCGCCGATGAGGATGTGTGTGGAGGAGACCGGCAGGCCCAGCACGGAAGCGGCCAGCACCACGGCGGCGGCGGACAGCTCGGCGGCGAATCCGCTGGCGGGGTGGATGCGGGTGAGTCCGGAGCCGACGGTGGTGATGACGCGCCGACCCACGAACCACAGTCCCGCGACGAGGGCGACGCCCGCGGCGATGAGCAGCGGCGCGGGGATCACGGCCTCGTCGGCGATCTCGCCGGTGCGCAGGACGTCGAACACAGCGGCGAACGGTCCCACGGCATTAGCGATGTCGTTGGCACCGTGGCTGAAGGCGAAGGCGCAAGCGGTGAACACCTGCATCCAGCTGAACAGGAAGAATGTGGAGCGGGCCGGGGAGGTGCGGCGCAGCGTACGGGCCAGCATGAACACGGCCATCCACACACCCGCGGCGATCATGACCATGAGGGTGATGCCGGGCGCGGCCTCGAGCTCGAGACCGATGTTGGACAGGCCCTTGAACAGCATCATCGCGGTGATGACGACCGCGCCGAGGGCAGCCAGCAGGGGCACCCACAGCTCGAGGGCCCGGTGCGCAGCGGCGTCGACCGGGGCTGTCGCGGAGGTCGGTGAGGCCGACTGCTCGTCATCCAGGGTGCTGGTCGCGAGGGCGGCGGATGCGGCAGCGGAGTCCATGCTGGTGGCGGGCGCCGCGGTGGGGTCGACGGCGGTGGCTGGCGCGTTCGCGTCCCCGGAGACGGAGAGCGTCTCATCTTCGATGAGGTCGGCGCGGGTCGCCGAGGAGGTGCGGTGCTGGATCTCGCCGAGGCGCTCGAAGGCGGGCCGGGGACCCTGGGCTCCGTTCTTGCGTTCGCGGCCGATCGCGTCGAGGTTCTCCTCCGCCATCGCGTCGTAGCGCAGGATCCCGCGCTTGATGACGGTGTAGAGGAGATAGGCGATGATCCCGCCGAGCAGCGGGGAGAGGAACCAGGAGCTGACGATCTGGCCGATCTTCCCCCACTGCACCATCTCGAGACCGCCCTGACCGGTCAGGAATCCGAGGGACAGGGAACCGCCGACGATGCCGCCGACGATCGAGTGGGTGGTGGAGACGGGCCAGCCGCGGCGGGTGGCGATGAGCAGCCAGATGGCGGCGCCGAGCAGCGCGGACATCATGATGATGGCGAAGTCCGGCGCGGACAGGTGGAGGACCTCGAGGTTGACGATGCCGCTGCGGACCGTCTCGGTGACAGCGCCCCCGGCGATGACCGCGCCGCCGACCTCGAAGACGGCGGCGACCAGCAGCGCCTGCTTCATGGTGAGGGTGCCGGCGCCGACAGAGGTGCCGAAGGAGTTGGCGACGTCGTTGCCGCCGATGTTGAAGGCCATGAACAGGCCGAACACGACGGTGAGGAGGAGGACCACCCGAGGTGCCGACCCGGGCAGCTGGCCGTGGGCCCACAGGGTGAAGGCGATGACGCTGACCGCGAGCAGGACTGCGAAGGTGAGATGCCAGGTCCGGTCCGATACAGCTCCGGACGGGGCCGGGTCCTCGGACGCGGTGGCGGACGTGTGCTCGGGCGGTGCGGAGGCAGACACGAGGAACACCTTAGCGCCGGGTGGCGCGCCGGTGAATGTGAGGCGAATAAGCCGACTGGGTGTTGCGCGCGGCGCCCGGGAGGAACCGTCAGTAGGGCGGATTCTCGGGGTCGTAGAGCGTGGCGGCGGGGCTGGGTGGGTCTGCGGCTGGCTCGCTCTCTTCGTCTAACGCTTCACCCCGTGCTCGGCGGTGGGCGTCTTCCTCGCGTTCGAGGTAGGAGTTCCAGGCGACGCGCAGGTGGTCGCCGAGCTCGCGGGTGACGAGGTCGGTGTTGCGTGTGGTCTCGGTCAAGGGGCGGCTGCGTCCGCGGGTTCGGGCAGTCCACGTGGTCACTCCGGTGTTGGGGTCGCGGATCGGGTCGATGAGCCCGAGGGTTTTGAGCCGGTGGTGGCTGTAGCAGAGCCGGTGGAGGTTCTGGGGGCTCGTGGGGCCACCCCGGTCTGGATGCTGGTGGTCGAATTCTTCGATGTGGTCACTTTCGCCGCTGGTGGTGACGATGGTGCTGCAGCCGGGGACTGCGCAGATCGGGTCGATCTGCCGCAGCAACTCCTGCATCGACCGACTCACCTGATAGGTCTTCGCTGCCCGCGGCAGGAACGAACCGTCCACGGGATCGGTCAGCACCCGGTGGAACACCGGGGCGTTCACCACGAGATCCCGGGCCATGGCGGGCGGGATCGGATGCGCCCCATCCACCTCACCCGGAGCCTCGGACTGACCGAGCAGCGTCATCACGGGCACGGTCACGTTGATACGGAACCCCGACTCCGGCACCTCAATACCCTCGGTCCCGAACGCGGTCCGGGTCAGGATCGCGTAACGCAGCGCCGCGAGACTCATAGGCCTGCCGGTCTCCGCAACGGTGCCGAACACATCGAACGGGAGGTCAGATTCGTCCGCGGCCAGGGCCTGGCGCTGCGCCATCTGGACGGCCCTCGCGGCGGCGTCGAGTCGGTGGCCGAGCGCGGTGATCTCCGGGACGGGGCCGGTGACCTGCAGGCACGCGGTGCCGTCCATGTCTGGGGAGGTGAACA